>NZ_JBHYIQ010000003.1:102316-159569 GCF_042739895.1 Amycolatopsis sp. NPDC059021 | reverse complement strand
TTCGAGGAGCGGCTCGAAGCGCTGCGTGAGATCGAGCGGGTGACCGAATGGGGACCCGGCCCCGGTGCGAAGTACGGCCGGATCTCGCTCGAGTTCGGCCTGCGCCAGCTGACCATGCTGCGGGACTGGGCGGAGTGGTCACTCGAGCAGTTCGAATAATAGTGGGCATTTCCCATCCGTCGGCCTCATTCCTTTTTCGGGACCCCTCCCAGGGAGGCGTGCCATTCTGAGCCAGGCTTCCACGATAGCCGTGGACAGCGCAGAACTACTGCTCACTGCCAACCCGACGGGGAGGAAGAGCTCAGATGGTCAGCAAGGTCAGGACGAAATCACGGCAGCGGATCGGCGTCATGTCCGCAGGGGCTTGTCTCCTGCTCGTTCTGGGATGCGCGACGGCCGAGGCGGCCGTTGCGGAACCCCGATCGAATGTTCCCGCATCGGCATACGATTCGTTTATCGCCAGCGCCCCCAGTCGCGTGACCGGGTATTCGTCTCATTGCTCGATGCGCATGCAGGAACGACGCGTTACACATGCCGATGTGGAATTCACGGTCCTTCTCTATTGGTCTTCGGCGCGTTGGCAACCGGGTCCACGCACCTGGCTCTACCACAATAAGACGAGCAACTTGTACGTTTCTCTCACCGATACGGGCATTTGTGCCACCGTGTACTGAGTTTCCGGGTTTGACACGTGACCAGGAAGTGAACGCCGCGTATCTCAGGTTCCCCGGCGAACCCAGTGGCGTCACACAAAGCGTTCCCGTCGAGTACCCGCCGGGAGAAACAGCTCTCGTGATCGATTTTGCGTCGGACGGCAGGGTGATCGGCATCGAGTTTCTCAATGCGGCAACACAACTTCCTGAAGAATAGATCCCTGCGCTGAGGAGTAACGCCCCCGCCCGGCGACCCCGGAGAAGCCGCGGCCCGTCCGACGAGTTGCCGGTGCGCAGTTCCGGTCTGCCCACGCCGACTCCCGGCGCGGGCAGACCCTCGCCGCGCAGCAGCCCGTGGGTAGTTCGGTCAACGGTGCCGCACAGCCACACCGGCAATCACTGGAATGGAGTTGCGACGCTCTGTGATCATGGATGGCCTTTCGTAAGTACACCCCTCACTCGGCGGCCACCGTCGCCTGCCATGCGCCCGGTCGCATGCCTGTCGCCTTGCGGAAGAACACCGAGAAGTTGGACGCGTCGGGGGAAGCCGAGCGTGGTGCTCGCGCACAACCGCGCCGGAACGCCGCTCACCGTCGCCGCCTATGCCGGGCACCCGTCGTACTGGGTTGGCGGCCCCGTCACCCCGGTCTTCGACGGAGAACTCGAACTGACCTGACGTTCCTTCCGATGTTCCCCTTCCCCTCTCAAGGGTGGTCATGGTGCTCCGCCGTCTCTGCCGGCTTTACCTCGGGCTCGCGCTCTACGGCGTGAGTCTCGCGCTCATGGTCCATGCAGCGCTCGGACTCGATCCCTGGGACGTCTTCCACCAGGGCTTCGCCGGCCGGGCCGGGTTGTCCTTCGGGACGGCGACTGTGCTCACCGGTGTGCTGGTCCTGCTGTGCTGGATCCCGCTGCGCCAGCGCCCCGGGCTCGGGACGGTGAGCAACGTCTTGGTCATCGGGCCCACGGTGGACCTCGTCTCGCCACTGCTGCCGACCCCGCACGGACTGCTCCCCCGGTTCGCTCTCTTCGCCGTCGGCCTGGTCCTCAACGCCGCCGCGACCGGCTGGTACCTCGGCGCGGGTTTCGGCCCCGGTCCCCGGGACGGCCTGATGACCGGCATTCACCGCCGGACCGGGCACTCCCTGCGGCTCGTGCGCACCGCCATCGAGGTCAGTGTGCTGATCGTGGGTTTCCTGCTCGGCGGCACGGTCGGGCTCGGCACTCTGGCCTACGCGCTGGGCATCGGCCCGTTGGTGCAGTTTTTCCTGCCGCGGCTCACTCCTGGCCAGACCGGCGGAAAGGAGAACAGGGCAGCGCGGCGTTCCGGTGATGCGGCGGAAGACCGGTGAGCACCGCCCGTTCCCTATGTCACCCGGTGCCGGTCACAGCAGGGCAGCCAGTGCTGATGACCGACCGCTGGGTCGCCCGGCCCGGAAGCGGACGCTACACAGTGGACCCGGGAATCCACTGATCCGGGACTGGTGCGTATCCGCACCACGGCTACCGGCCGCCGCCTGACCGCCGACGCGGGCGCCCGGATCTACCAGGACAACCGCGACATCAAGCAGGTACTCGGGCACGAGGATGAACCGGGCGGTGTGGTATTTCGCGGCGGTCTTCCTGGCGCGGGTGCGGCAGGCGCTGCCGGCGGGGACGTCGCATTGCGGACAGGGGTGGCGTTCGACCGCGGCCGCGGCGATCTTTTCGGGCGCGCCCAGTTCGCCGCCGCCTGCGACAAAGTTCGTCCACATCGAGTGCCTCCGCTCCGCGGCCATCTGGCACAACTGGTTCGAGCCGTTTCGAGTCGAGTGGATTACACCGTTCACAGGGCTGGAGCCGGGCCGTGAAGCACCGAGACGAATCCGCCCGGTGACCAGGGATCTCCGTCGCTGTCACTGACGCGCACGTACCACCAGGCGAGTCACGCTCGCTTCGAACGCCAACGAGGAGTACGGAAAAGTACTTTCGTGCCTGAAAAGGGGATCGCCGGGCAGACAATTCTCCCGGACTTGGTGTGCCGAGGGGCGATATCACGATGATCAGGTGAAGAACTTGCCGCAGTCCGGCGTGACTTCCCGGTGCGCACCGGCTTCTCCGCACCGAACGAGAACAACTCGCTATGGAGGACGAATGCACCGATGGGTGAGAGCACTGCAGGCTGCCGTCGCCGCGGCGGCAGCCGTCACGATGGTGAGCACGACACCGGCGGCCGCGTCTCCGTCCGAGCCGGACGGCACCTCGTGGTCGGTGGTACCGGCAGGGGCCGGCTACCAGGTCACCCTGCGCCTTCCCCGGCCGCTCGATACCCGTGCCGCGGCACCGGAGATCGCGGTGAACGGCAAATCGGTCGGCGTGGCACACGAATCGCCGGACCGCAGGACGCTGACCGTCGTCACCGCCGACCCCGCTGCCGCCCACCCGAGCACTGTGCAGCTGGCGTGGAACGGCGCCGTCGGCGGCAGCGCACCACGAACCACGCGGCGCGGCACGATGCCGGCACCCGGCAAGCCGACGCCCGACCCGACAACCACCGGTCAATACCACAGCACCCGCGCCGACTACGACTTCGGTGACACCGCCCTGACGTTGCCGGGGCTGGGCGGCAAGGCCGTAGAGGAACGGGCCGCCGTGTGGGTGCCGGACGCGCCCGGCAAGCGCCCCGTCGCGATCTTCCTGCACGGGGCCTACGAGCCCTGCTATGACGCGAGTACTGGCAAGGTGGACGATACGCACTGGCCGTGCCCCACCGGGTTCGCCCCGATCCCCAGTTACCACGGCTTCGACCAGGCTGCCGAAGTGCTGGCGAGCCAAGGCTATGTCGTGGTGTCGATCAGCGCCAACGGCGTCAACGCGCAGGACAACCAGAACGGCGAGGACTACGGCACGTCGGCCCGCGGTCAGCTCGTGCTCGACCACCTGGACCTGCTGGCCAAGGCGAACCGCGGCCGCGCACCCGGCTTGAGCCCGTCGCTGCGGGACAAACTCGACCTGGACCACGTCGGCCTGATGGGGCATTCGCGTGGCGGCGCGGGTGTGGTGAAGGCGGCGCTGCTGAACGCGGCGCTGCCGCATCCCTACGGCATCAGGGCCGTGCTGCCGCTCGCACCGCTCGACCTCGACCGGGAAACGCTGCCGGACGTGCCGATGGCCGTGGTGCTGCCGTATTGCGACGGTGACGTGTCCGACCAGGAGGGACAGCACTACTACGAGGACACCCGCTACGCCGGCCCGGACAACGTCCTGCGGGCCTCGCTGCTGGTGATGGGCGCGAACCACAACTTCTTCAACACCCAGTGGACACCAGGGGACGCGGCAGCACCGGAGGGCGACGACTGGCAAGACGAGAACGACCCCACGTGTGGTCTCGACGCACCGGCCACGATCCGCCTCACCGCCGCGCAGCAGCACCAAGTCGGCACCTCCTACATCGCCGGCTTCTTCCGGCTGGTGCTCGGCCGGGAAAACGCGTTCCTGCCGCTGTTCGCCGGAAACAGCGGCAGCGCCGTCACCGTCGGCGCCGCCACGGTCCTGCAGGAGAGCCAATCGCCCGCTTCCGATCGGCTCGACGTGGCACCGCTGCAGGGGCAGGCACGCGACGTGCGGTTCACCGGCTCGGTGACGGGTGCGTACTGCGCGAGCATGGGCGGCCGATCACCGCAGAGTGGCCTGCCCTCGTGTACGGAGTCCACCTTTACCAACAAGTTCCCGTCGTTCGCGCCAGACGGCTTCGCGAGCCACGTGACGGCGTCCCCGATGCTGCACCTGAGCTGGACCGGAGCGGGAGCGATGACGGCCGCCGTGCCGGAGCACGACGTTTCGCGTTACGCGGCGCTGACGATCCGGGCCGCGATCGATGACACCAGCCCGTCCGCCGACCTGAAGCTCACCGTGACCGACGGGGCCGGCCGGTCGCAGTCGACGACACTGTCCGCGCTGTCCGGGGCGATGACCCCGCTGCCCGGCACCGGCACCCTCCTGCCCAAGACCTGGCTGGAATCGGTGCGCTGGCCGATATCGGACCTGACGCGGGTCGACGTGCACGATCTCCGGAGCGTGGTGCTGTCGACCGCGACGCCGTCCGGCGGGGTGTTCCTCTCCGATCTGGCGTTCCAGACCGCGGCGGCGGGCGCGGGCGGTCCGAGCAGGCTGCCGCGAATCTCGATCGAGGACACGACGGTCGACGTCGGCACGACCGCCACGACCGCCACGGTTCGGCTCACGCTGTCCCGGCCGAGCCGGGTCCCGGTGGTGGCGAACGTGCAGCCACGGGCCGGAGCGCAGATCGCCGCCGCGGCGTGGCGCGTGGAGATCCCGCCGGGGCGGACCAGCACAACCGTGGCCGTCCCGGTGGCCACCGGAACGACCAGCCCGCCCCCGGCGGACAAGGCCTACCAGGTCTGGGTAGCCGCCCCGGCGAACGCGGTGCTCGACCGGAACTTCGCGCACATCACCGTGCACAACCAACCGGCGGCGAGCTGAGCGCCGCTTCGGCACCGGGAACGAACGCCGCACGCCGCTTCGAGTGGCGTGCGGCGTTTCGCCGTGCTCAGACGAATTCGGTCACGGTGCCGCGGATGCCGAAGAGGGACTTGCCGTAGATGTCCGAGGCGACATCGGCGCGCAGCGCCGCGTGCCGGCTCCCGGTCTCGCTGTCGCGCCAGATCCGTTGCAGCGGGTTCGATTCGCCGAAGCTCGAGGCACCCTGCGCGGAGCACACCACGCGGATCGCCTCCCGCGCGTGGTCCGCGGCGACCCCGGCGTCCATCCGGATCCGGGCCCGGACGTCGTAGTCCGGCTGGATCCCGTGGTGCGCGGCCTCGTCGATGTCCGCCGCCGCGCGGTAGGCGTGCAGCTGCGCGGAGTCGACGAGGGACGCGGCCTGTGCGGCGGCCCGCTGGATGATCGGGGCTTCGGCCTGGATGGCGTAGAACGTCTGGGTCAGCGACCGCTGTGGTGCCTTCTCCCGCAGGATTTCGACGGCGGCCTCGGCAAGTCCCAGCTGGGGCCCCGCCAGCACGAGCGCGGCGGCCGGCACGAACGCCGACCGGTAGAGCGCTTCCTCGGTGTAGAGGGTCGCGTAATGACCTTCGATCGCGTCCGGCGTGGAGTGGAAGCGGTGGGCGGGAACGAAGATGTCCTTGCCTGCCAGCGTGTTCGAGGCGGTCCCCCGCATCCCGCTGACAAACCAGGTGTCCTCGACGGTCAGCTCCGACATCGGCACGAGCACCAGCCCGGTGGCGTCGGTGGTGCCTTCCGCGTCCGGCCGCTTCACGCCGAGGATCGCCCAGTTCGCGTGGGCGCTGCCGGAAGCAGGCGCCCAGCGTCCGCTGACGAGGTATCCGCCGTCGGCTGCCTCCGCGGTCCCGGAGGGGGTGATGACGCCGGCGATGTGGGACTGCGGGGTGCCGGCCCAGACGTCGTCCTGCGCCTGGGCGGGAAAGAGCCCGGCGAACCAGGAGTTGATGTTGAGCAGCGTGGTGACCCAGGAGGTCGAGCCGCAGGCCCGGCCGACCTCGCGGCTGACTTCCAGCAGCGTGCGGAAGTCGGTCTGCAGGCCGCCGTAGCGAGCGGGCCGCAGCAGGGAGAGCAGGCCGCTCTCGGCCAGCGCAGTGACGTTCTCCGTGGGCACGTCGCGCTCGCGGTCGGTCCGGTCGGCGTTCCCGGCGATCAGCGGCCGCAGCTTGGTGGCGCGCTCGACGAGGTCGGCGCGCAGCTCGCGGGCTTCGTCGGTGACGTGCGGCGCGTCCAGGGCGATGCTCATGATTTCTCGCTTTCGGTTAGTGATGCGGGGTCAGCCGGCGAGGGCGTGGGCGGAATGCGTGCCGAAGACCCGGCGCGCGTAGATCAAGGGAGCGGTCGTGGTCGACTCGGCTTCTTCGACCCGCACGACGAGCAGAACGTGGTCGCCGCCGTCGACGTGGCGCTCCACGTAACCGGCGGTCCAGCCCGCGGACTCGGGCAGGTGCGGCAGCCCGCCGCGTGACCGCCAGTCGATCCCGGCGAACTTCGCGCACGGCCCGCGGTTGCGGTGTGCGAAGGCGGACGCGATGTCCCGCTGGCCGGCGCCGAGGATGTTCGCCCCGACTCGTGCGCCGGGCCCCAGGTACTTCAGCAGCCCGGAGGTGCGGGCGAGGGCGAAGGTCATCAGCGGCGGGTCGTTCGACAGCGAGGTGAAGCTGGAAACTGTGCTGCCGTAAGGACCCTCGCCGGTCATCGTGGTCACCACGGTGACCGGCGAGCACAGTGCGCTCACCAGGTCGGTGAAGGTATCTCGGTCGATCATCGCCAGGCCTTCCGGTCGCAGGGCGCCGGAAGTGCTCCGGCCTCACCCATGAGACCGTGGGGAAGGCGGGTGCCTCTTGGTCTGCGAGCGCAAGATCGCGCCACGAGGTTGCGCTCGGCTGCCTTGCCGCGCTCAGCGCAGGACCGCGTCACCCAGCTCTTCGGCAAGTTCCAAGGCGGTCCGCAGCGCGAGCGGGCGTTCGTCCACCGCGCGTTCGAGTACTTCTTGTGCCCGCCGTATGCGATAGGTGACGGTGCCGCGCGCGATGTGCAGGCGCTGGGCCACGGCCACCAAGCTGCGCTCGGCGTCGAGGTAGTGCCGCAGGGTCGTGCGGAGGGTCGCCATCGTCTCGGTGCGTTCGGCCAGCGCGCCGAGTTCGCGGCGCACGAGTTCGCCGGCGGCGGTCAGATCGGCGGTCAGCAGCGCCGCGACGGCGACGTCGGCGTATGCGGTCGACTCGCGTGGCCGTTGCCCGGCCTCGCGGCGCAGGTGTTCGAATCGTTCCGTCCGGCAGGCTTCGGCGTGCGAGCGGCGGAAACCGCCGACGCCGCTGGTGGGAAGGCCGATGCCCACGTGCAGTCCGTGCTGTGGCTGGAGGCCGGGCGCCAGCGCGCGGACGTCCGCCGAACCGGCCATCGGCGCGCGTACGGCGCCCCACGCCCACACCTGGCCGGGCGCCATCGGCACCACCAGCGTCGCGGTCGCGCCGTGTGAGCGCAGCATCTCGGTCGCGGCCGTCTGCAGCGCGGGGTTCGCGCTGGGCGAGTCCGACCACAGGACGACAGCCACGTGCGTACGGTCGAGGTCGTACCCGAGGGTGCGGGAAGCCTGCTCGGTGTCCGCGGGCGGACTGTCGGAAAGCAGTGCGCGCACGGCACCGGCGCGCGCGGCGGCCGTGCTGACGCTCCACGCGGCGTGTTCCGTGAGGTATTCCCGGATCATCGCGTCGGTGAGCTTGTCGATGCGGCCGAACAGTTCCTGCGTGACCGCCGTGAGTTCTCCGATCACCGCGGACGGCTCGAGGAGCTCGGCGCAGGCACGGTGGAACGCCTCGGTCGTCAGCGCGTGCGCGATGCGCAGCCCGCGCAACACCTGCTCGAGCGGGATGCCCCGGTGGACGTACTCACGCATCCCCTCCGCCGTGGGCTCGCTGATCGGCGGGCGCTCCCCGGACTCCCCGGCGAGGGCGGCCAGCACCTGCACGGCGGACGCCTCGGTGCCGCGGCGGAGCCGTTCGCGGGCCCCGGCGCCGCCACCGAGGGACGGCACCTCCTTGAGGATCCGCGCCGCGACCTCGCCGCCCAGCTCGACGGCCCAGCGCACCGGATCCTCCCCGACGAGTGCGATGGTCTCCTCGATGATCGGCCACGGGCACGCCGCCTGCGCGAGGTCGACCGCACCATGCGGGCTCAGCTCCTTGACCCAGGCCCGGGCTCCGGCTTCACTCACCCGGTTGATTGGGCTGATCGGGTGCGCAGCTGATCAGTAGCTGGGCGGTGTGGGTGATGTGGTCGCGCAGCAGGTTTTGCGCGTGGTCGGCGTCGCGCGCGAGAACGGCGTCGAGTATTGCCCGGTGCTCGGCGGCGACGTCGCGGCCGGGTTCGTTGCCGAGGGATACCGACCACTGCCGGTACAGTTCGGCCTCCTGTCGCAACGACCGGGCCGCGTCGAGCAGCCGCTGGTTGCGGCATCCGGCGAGCAGTGCGTGATGGAAGGCCGCGTGTGCCTGTGACCACTCGTCGGACAGGTGGTCAGGGTCGGCCGGGTCGCGGTACGGCGCGCGTTCCAGAAAGTGGTGCGCGGCAACGGCATCGGCCTCCCAGCGGGTGTCGCCTTCCCGCACCGACAGTCCCAGCACCAGGGATTCGATCTCCGCCCGCGCCTGGGTCAGCTCGGCCAGGTCCTGATGGGACAGCGGCCGGACCAGGTAGCCCTGACGCGGCCTTGCCACCACCAGCCCTTCGGCGACCAGTCTCGTCAGCGCCTCGCGGGTGGCGCCGACGCTCACTTGGTAGCGGTCGGCCAGGTCCGGGAACTTCAGCCGGTCGCCCGGTATCAGCCGACCGGCGAGGATGTCGGCGCGTAACGCCTGGTGGATGCCGTCGGTGCGGGTCGCTCCGCCGCTCTTGGTCATGTCTTCCATCCTAGCACTTTACGAATCCTGCTTGAACTTTCGAAAGTTTGAGTCTAGTTTCGAATCCAAGCCCCCGGGGCCCCCAACCGCACCAGGAGTCATCGATGCCCGCGAACACCCTTCGACGTCCGACCGTGCTCCGTGGCGGGACGGTCCTCACCATGGATTCCGGCCGCACCGTTCTCGAAGGCCACGACGTTCTCGTGGTCGACGGCCGGATCGCCGCCATCGGTGTCGATCTCGTCATTCCCGACGGCGCCGAGGAGATCGACGCCCGCGGCGGGATCGTGATGCCGGGGATGGTCGACACCCACCGGCACATGTGGCAGACCACGACCCGTGGCTACGGCGCCGACTGGACGCTCACGCAGTACTTCGTGTGGTACTACCTGAACTGGGGCAAGAAGTTCCGGCCCGAGGACATTCACGCCGGGAACCTCCTCGGCGCGCTGGAAGCGCTCGACGCCGGGGTCACCACCAGCGTGGACTGGTCCCACGGACTGCAGACGATCGACCACGCCGACGCCGCGGTCGATGCGCTCGCCTCGGTGCCGGGGCGGTTCGTGCTGGCCTACGGCAACATCCAGGACGCGCCCGCGAACTGGACCGGCACACCGGAATTCCGCAAGTTCTTCGACCGCCGGTCCGGCGATCTCGAAGGGTTCCAGATCGCCTTCGACGTCACCGGCGATCCGAGCTTCCCCGAACAGCCCGCGTTCGAAGTCGCCCGAGACCTCGACCTGGCGGTGACCACGCACGCCGGAATCCGGGGCGCGAGTGGCGACGACGCCCTGCGACTGATCCACGAGCACGGCTACAGCGAGGCCAGAACGGTGTACGTGCACGCCTCGACCTTTTCCGCGGACTCCTACGCCCGCATCGCGGCGACCGGCGGATCGGTGTCGGTGGCCACCGAAAGCGAGCAGAACGCCGGACAGGGCTATCCCGCGACGGCCGCACTGCGCGCCCACGGCATCCCGGTGTCGCTGTCGCAGGACAGCTGCGTGCTCGGCAGCGGCGACCTGTTCTCCGCCATGCGCGCGACGCTGGGCGCCGACCGCGCCTACGAGCACCTGCGGGCGCACGCTCGCGATGAGACCGTCACCCATGTCTCCCTGCACGCCGAGGAGGTCGTCGAGTGGGCCACCCGGGGTGGCGCGCGAGCGCTCGGGCGGGACAGCGAGATCGGCAGCGTCGAGGTCGGCAAGAAGGCGGACCTCGTGCTCGTCCGCAACGAAGACTCGCCGGCGATGACGCCGCTCCTGCACCCGCACGGACATGTCGTCCTGCACGCCCAGCGCGCCGACGTCGACACGGTCCTCGTCGACGGCCGGATCGTGAAGCGCGATCACCGCCTGGTCGGTGTCGACCTGGCCGGTGCCCGCCGCGCGGTCGAGGCAACCGTCGACTACCTGCGCGCCGAACTCGGCGAGCAGGCCTGGCGTGAGGGCATGAACCCGGAGATCCCCGGCACCAAGGTCCTCGACAACCCCTACACCTACACCTACTGACGGTCCGCCGAACCCCGGAAAGGCAAAAACAATGAAACTGGCCAATGTGGACGGTCGAGCGGTGCTGCTGACCGCCGACGACAAAGGAGTCGACGTCGAGACGGCGTCGGGCGGCAAGTTCGGCCCCGATCTCGCGTCCGTTTACGAGAACTGGGATGGGTTCCGGGCCTGGGCGGAGCACTCGCCTGCCGAACCCGGCGTCGTCTTCACCCGCGCGCAGCTGGGCTCGCCCTCACCGGCCCCGCGCCAGATCGTCGCGATCGGCCTGAACTACGACGCCCACGCCGCGGAGTCCGGCTTCGAAGCACCGGACGGGCTTCCCCCGACGTTCACCAAGTTCGTCTCCGCGCTGACCGGCCCCGACGCGGAAGTCGTGCTGCCCGCCGGTGGCAACGTGGACTGGGAGGTGGAACTGGTCGCCGTCATCGGCCGGACCGCCACCCGTGTCTCGGAATCCGACGCGTGGGACCACGTCGCCGGAGTGACGATCGGGCAGGATCTGTCCGAGCGCGTCTCGCAGCTGGCCGGTCCCGCCCCGCAGTTCAGCCTGGGCAAGTCGTTCCCGAACTTCGCGCCGGTCGGGCCGTGGCTGGTCACACCGGACGAGCTGGCGAACCGGGACGACCTGGCGCTCGGCTGCGCGGTCGACGGCGAGACCGTGCAGAACGGCCACACTCGTGAGCTGATCTTCCCGGTCGCCAGGCTGATTTCCGCGCTGTCGCGCACTATCACCCTGTACCCAGGCGATCTCCTCTTCACCGGAACCCCGGCGGGCGTGGGCGTGGGCCGCACGCCGAAGCGGTTCCTGCGGCCCGGCGAGCAGCTCGTCAGCTGGATCGAAGGCATCGGGGAGATGCGCCAGACATTCGTGACCGCACAGGAGGACTGACATGGGCATGCACCGCCTCACCCGGGTCACGATGGGTGTCCCGAACGTCGCGGACACCATCGCCTACTACGCCGATTTCGGGCTCACCCACCTCGGCGACGGAGCCTTCACCACCCTCGAAGGCGGCGAGCAGCTACATGTCCGGCACGCCCCCACCCGCCGGTTGCTCGAACTCGGGGTGGGCGTCGACGACCTCGACGACCTCGCGCGGACCGCGTCGCGGCTGAACCGCCTCGGCCTGGCGGGCGGCGCGGACGGCACCGCGGTCACCGCGATCGAGCCGGTTTCCGGGTTCACCGTCCGCGTCGAGATCGCGCCGAGGATTGTGCAGCAGCCCGTCCCGGCCACGCCGTACAACGGGCCCGGCCGCGTCGAACGGTTCGGCCGCGCGCCCGGAGTGCTGCGCGAGGACCCGATCCAGCCCAAGAAGCTCGGCCACTGCGTGGTGGGCACCACCGATCTCGACGCCACCATGCGGTTCTTCACCGAGGGACTCGGCTTCAAGGTCAGCGACTACATCGGCGACAAAGGCGCCTTCATGCGCTGCTCGGTCGATCACCACAACGTGCTGGCGCTCGCGGCGCCGGTGAACTTCCTGCACCACACGTCCTGGCAGGTCGACGACATCGACGACGTCGGACGAGGCGCGAAAGCGATGCTGGCCGGCAACCCCGAGCGGCACGTCTGGGGTCTCGGGCGGCACCACGCGGGATCCAACTTCTTCTGGTACCTCAAGGATCCCGCGGGAAATTTCAGCGAGTACTACGCCGACATGGACTGCATCCCCGAGGACGAGATCTGGACCCCGGAAGTCTTCGAAGGTGCCCAAGGCCTGTTCAGCTGGGGCCCGCCTCCACCTCCGTCGTTCCTGGAACCGGACGACCTCGCCGCGCTGATGACCGGACAGCACGCACCCCGGTGATCACGGCCGACCGCTTTCCCCGTCCCACCACCGAAACAAGGAGAGATCATGACCACCGCCCTGTACGTGCCCCAGATCCCGGACGACCTGAACATCCGGTTCGTCGAAAACCGCATCGTCGTCAATCGCCCGGCACAGGAGGTGTACGACTGGGTGACCACCTGGTCGAACCTGCCGAAATGGCTGCCGATGGCCCTCGGCACCGAAGTACGACGCGGCAAAGAGAACGTCCCCGCCGAACTGGGCGACGAACTGCTCGAAACCATCCAGCCGGAACTGAACGAGAAGCCGAAGCTCTACACCGTGGTGGCGCGGGTCCCCGGCAAACTGTGGACGGTGGTCGGCCGGGACGTGTACGACGACGGCTCCCTGGCCCCGATGCACGCGATCGCCACCTTCACCACCTTCGACCTCGGCGACGGAACGACCCTGTTCTGCCGCCTGTTCGAGCGACTGATCCCGGACACCGAGCCGCCCAGCCCGCACCCGGTCGAAGACCCGGCCCTCATCCAGCCCGGCCTGGAACTGATCAAGGCACACGTCGAGGGCACGGCCGAATAGCTCCCCCTGCACCGCTTTCGGTCCCTACCTTCGGCCTGCGACCCGGCTGACATCACCCGGTCGCAGGCCGGGGACGACGCGCTCATCGTGCGGGGCTCCAGGACGGCACGCCGGCGCGCGGACTTTTTCAGGAGACGAAAGTGACTGATCAATTACACACATCAGCCGGGTCGCGCACCTCGCATCACCGGCGCACGGGCCGACAGGGGCTCGCGCTCGCCGCGCTGGCCGCGGCCCAGTTCATGGTCGTGCTGGATTCGTCGATCGTGAACGTCGCGCTGCCGTCCATCCGCGCCGGTCTCGGCCTCGATCCTGCCGCGCTGTCCTGGGTGGTGGACGGCTACCTCGTCGCGTTCGGCGGTTTGCTGTTGCTGGGCGGCCGGCTCGCCGACGTGTTCCGTCGCCGCGGGGTGTTCGTCGCGGGTCTCGCCGTGTTCGTGGCGGCATCGGCCGCGTGTGCGCTCGCTCCGACCGGACCGGTCCTGATCGGCGCGCGGCTGGCGCAGGGAGCCGGCGGGGCGGTCATGGCACCGGCGGCGCTGTCCATCGTGATGGCCTTGTTTCCCGACGGCGCCGGGCGCGCCAGGGCGCTGGGTGTCTGGGGCGGGGTGTCCGGTGCGGGCGGCATCGCGGGTGTCCTGCTCGGCGGCGTGCTGAGCCAGACCCTGGGCTGGCCGTGGATCTTCCTGATCAACGCACCGATGGGACTGCTGGTCGCCACGGTGGTGCTGGGGACGGTGCGCCCGTTCCCGGCCTCAGGCGGCAAGTTCGACATCGGTGGCGCGGCCACCGTCACGCTCGCCATGGCGAGCATCGCCTACGGTCTGGTCAGCGGTGCGCATGCCGGCTGGACGGCCGGCGTCACCCTCGGCGCGCTCGCCCTCGGCGTGATCGCGCTGGCCGCTTTCCTCTCCATCGAACGGCGCGTCACCCGGCCGCTCGTGCCGCTGCGGGTGTTCACCCGCGCTCCGCTGGTCACGGCCAACGCGATCATGACACTGCTCGGCGCCGTCAGCGTCGGCATGTTCTACTTCCTGCCCCAGTACCAGCAGATCGTGCTGGGCATGAGCCCGGTGGCGACCAGCGTCACCCAGGTACCGATCGCGGCGGCGATCACCGCCGGCGGGCTGCTCGCGCCCAGGATCGCCGCGGTAGCAGGCTCCCGCACCGCACTCACCGGCGGCCTCGTGTCCTTGACCGCCGGGCTCGCGTGGCTGGCACTGGGGCCAGGCCCCGCCTATGCCGCGCTGGTGGGGCCGTTCCTGTTGATCGGCGCGGGAATCGGGGTCGGTCTCGTGTACGTCACCACCCTCGCGGTAGCCGATTCCGCTCCCGGCGAAGCCGGACTCGTCAGCGGCCTGGTCAACACCACGCGCCAGATGGGCGGTGCGCTCGGTCTGGCGGCACTGGTCGCCGTCGCGACCGGCACCGGCCCCGTTCCGCACTTCGCCACCGCCTTCGCCACCGCGGCCGGACTCGCCGGCCTGGCGTTGCTGCTGTCGTGGGCACCAGCCCTTCGCAAGCACTGAAACCATTGCAGGAAAAGGATCATCATGACGACCAAGCCCTACCTGACCGGGCACTACTCCCCTGTCCCTGACGAGACCACCGCGGTCGATCTGCCGGTCACCGGCGCACTGCCGCCGGAACTGACCGGCGAATACGTCCGCAACGGCCACAACCCGAAGCCCGGTATCACCCCCAGCCACTGGTTCAAGGGCTCCGGCATGCTGCACGGCGTCCGCCTGGCGAACGGGCGCGCCCAGTGGTACCGCAACCGCTGGGTCAGAACCCCGGCTCTCGACGGCGCACCGCTCGTGCGCGAAGACGGCAGCATCGATCTCACCGCCAGCGTCGCGGGCACCCACATCATCGAGCACGGCGGCCGGCTCCTCGCGCTCCAAGAAGCCAACCTGCCCTACGAGGTCACGCCCGAACTCGACACTGTCGGCCCGTTCGACTTCCACGGCAAGCTCACCTCGGCGATGACCGCGCACCCGAAGCAGGACCCGGCGACGGGCGAGTTGCACTTCTTCAGCTATTCGCCGTTCCCGCCGCACCTGACCTACTACGTCGCCTCGCCCGAGGGCCACATCACGCGCAGCCACGTGGTCGACGGCAGCGGCCCGAGCCTGATGCACGACTTCGCCATCACCGCGACCAAAGCCGTTTTCCTCGACCTGCCAGTCGTTTTCGACCCCGAGGAGACCTCGGGCATCCCCTACCGCTGGCATGACGACTACCCGGCCCGCATCGGCGTCCTCGACCGCGTCGGTACCCCGCACGTGACCTGGATCCCGGTCAGCCAGCGCGCCCTGCTGCACGTCACCAACGCCTACGACACGCCGGACGGCAAGATTGTCCTCGAAGGACCCGCCTACGACCAGGCGTCCTGGGCGACCTCGTGGAAGTGGTGGATCGGCGCGCCCGGCTATCCGATCGCCCCGGTCAGCGGAGCGATCGCGACCCGGTGGCTGCTGGACCCGGCGACCGGGACCGCGACCGAACAGCAACTCGACGACCTGGTGACGGACTTCCCCAGCATCAACGACGACCGCACCGGCCTGCCGTCGCAGATCAGCTACTCGGTCGCCTTCCCCGGATCAGGGCTCGACGAATTCGCCATCGTCAAACTGAACACGACCACCGGCGAGCGGCACCTGCACCGGCCGGGGCCCGGCCGGCATGCCGGGGAAGCCGTCTTCGTCCCCGCCGCGGGCGCCACCGGCGAGGACGACGGCTACCTGCTGACGATCGTCAGCGACCTGCGCGTCAACGCATCCCAGCTGCTCGTCCTCGACGCACACGACCTGAGCACCACCGCCACGGTCGACCTGCCCCGGCGCGTGCCCAGTGGAATCCACGGCTCCTGGATCCCCGACGACCGTATGTCACCGTGACGCGCTTGGAGCCGTGGTTGAACTGACAATCCCCCGTACGGGAGAGCCGATGAAGTTTCACCTCACTGGACCATCCCCGGCGCGGAGGGCAATGTGACTGGTGCTGGCCGGCCAGGTTGTTAACCGGCCCGTGACAGAAGGAGCGTCAGCCGTAAAAACGCGGTGCGGACACTGGAGCATGTGATTGTCGCCCCTGTTCCTGGAGCCCGCAGTCGCCTGTGCGAAGCTGCCCGGCAGTACGTCCTGCAAGGTTGGCAGGTTGCTCCGGGGCCGGCGTGTGACGGGTTGTCGTACCTCTCTGCCGGACGTCGCGTCCTGGGCTCGCCGGCTCCGTTGCGGGGCCTGGTTCAGGACCCGGGGGAAGTGGCGGAGTGGTGGTCGTCGCCGCGGATGATCCTGACGGCGCCAGGCCGGGTCTTCGATGTGCTGTGCATGCCGGTATCGCTCGCCGCGGCCGCGGCAGCCCAGCTGGCGAAGGATCAGCTCTGTCCGGTGATGTTCACGCCCCAGGGCGCGCGGGTATTCGTCGAGTGCGGTACCCGGCCGCGACCGGAGGTGGCTTCCCGGGTGAGGCTGTTGAGCCGATCGGTGTGGTTGCCGTTACCGCCGAGCAGGCTCGTGTCGGGTTCAGCGGTCTGGTGGGTGTCTCCCGCGGACACGGCCTATCGGGTGGGAAACGCGGAGACGTTTCAGGAAGCGGTCCTGGCGGCGATGTCCTCGAACGTCAGGTGAGCGCTCTCGAGCCCACATCGGCAACTTGGCAGCGCCGCTACCCGGGCAGCCGGGACTGTCTCCGTAGCGTGGCGAGGGCGTGCTCGATTTCGTCGTGGTTGTTGATGATGCCGGCGCCCATGCGGATGGTCTGTTCCTCGTAGGGGGAGGTGGCAGCTTTGATGCCGATGGAGGCCCTTGTATTCGACTCAACATCGACTACGGCATTTTCCGGCCACTTCGCGTCCGCCCGGCACAACGATTTCCGACGGTAACGCGTATGGCCCGCTATGTTCCGATGTTTCCCGCCGCAGACGCATTTCCGGCCGCGGAGCGGGTGAGCATAGCGTACTTGGGTGTGACATGCCGGGCTTCGAATCCGGCCTTCTCGACCACGGCGAAGGTCATCCACCCTTCACCTACCACGCTGTGCGGGTCCCGGACCGTGAACTCCCACCTGCTGCGCAGTCCCGCGGCCTCCGCGCAGCGGACGGTGGTCTCGATCTCGGCGCCGATGGCGATCGGGCCCCGATGTTTCAAATGCTGTCCGCTGCCCACCGAACAGTACCCCCGCGGCATGGTTTCCAGCAGCACGGCCATGCAGTACTGCTCGCACAGCCTGATCAGTACGTACGAGGCGACCACGGGAGGTTTGTCGGTCCATTCAGGACCGGGGCCGCCCAGGCGCACACAATCGCCGGGCTGGGTAACGTAACGGACGCAGCGCGTCTCCCCGACTCGGACAAGCTCCCCCGGGCCGAACACCCTCCGGCCGTCGACGATCCTGGGCCGCACGGCCGGCGCGCACCCGTCGGCCGCCGACCGGCCAAGAGCCGCACCGTTGAACGAAGGCATCCGAATCACCGACCTCCCGCGACGGTGGCTGCGGGGCCGGCGGACAACGGGCCGGCACCCAAGAGTGTCCCCGCCGCTGCCGCATCCGGCAGGCAAGCCCTGACAACGTCCGCTTTGACACCTGCCACGGCAGCGATTTCGTCGATGTCCGTACCGCGCGAAGAATCCAATAGTTCTCGCGCAACAGAAACAATATGTTCACGCATCAGCTAATTCCTCAGGTACGACTGCTTCAGGCAGAAATTTTCAGCGACAGGCAACGAAAACTTTCATGCCCCACATTTGGAAGTGTGGTTCGAGTAGCGGATACAGACATCTCACCACTGAGAACCCCGCGTCGCCCCCGCGAAGGAGCTTTTCCGCTGACCAGTGCGACAGTACACGCCCGAAGCCGACCACCTCAAGTACCCAGTCGATCACCCTTTCACATTTTTACGCATCCGCCACTCCCGTTAACGCATGCGTCATGCGCGCGCCTTGTACCGACTTCGGGTTATCACCCGGGAACAGCAAGGAACAGGAAAGCGCTAATCGCGCCATGAATACGGTAAGACCACTAATTGTCAAGAAAGCGAGGAAGAAGGGGGACGATATCAAGACGATCGGGCAGATCGCCGATTCTTCGGCCGGCCACTCGGTTCACGGTGAGGGTGCCGAGCCGACCAGGCTGGGCGCGCCGGGTGTCCGTGGCCCGTCTCCGGCACGGCGGAACGCAGTCGGGTGCCGGCGCTCACTGCGGGCTGCGCCGGCTCCGGTAGGCCGCGACACTGGCCCGATGTGCGCAGGTTCGGGTGCAGTACTGCTTCGAACCGTTGCGCGAGAGGTCCACGAATGTGGCCCGGCAGGTCGGCCCGGCGCATACGCCGAGACGAGCGGGACCGAGCGTGGCGATCACGGAGGCCAGCGCGCTGAGCGTGGTCGCGGCAAGATGCGCCGAGCGGCGGCCGGTGTCGGAGGTCACCTCGGTCCACCAGCGGTCGTCCTCGTGGCGCAGTACCGGGGTGGCGCGGCTGCGACGCAGACCGTCGTTGATCAGAGCCGCGGCTTCGACCGCGTCGGTGTTCGCCCGTTCGAGCACCTCACGCACCGTCTCGCGCAACGCGCGGACTTCCGCCAGGTCGGCGCGGGTGAGAGGCCGCGGACCGGTCCCAAGGTTTGCAGCCGGACTCGGCGGCTCAGCCGCGGGATGGTCGTCAAGGAAGTCCCGGAGCTGCTCCACGGTCTCGAGCGCGTCCTCTCTCTTGATCGGCCTCAAGGTGTTGGCCAGGTCGACGGCCGTCTGGACCACCAATGGACTGTAATACGCATTTCGCATTTGACGTGTCTCCTCACTGCCTCGTAAGGTTACACTCAAATGAGATTTCGCATATCACAACACGCCCGGCAGTGGGTGGCGGGATCGGTCCGGCTGCTCCCGCACGAGGAAGGAAGCACCCGTCATGTCCGCCGAGCCGTTCGAGGTCAGCGTCACCGAAGCCGAGATCGCGGACCTGCGTGAACGATTGCGACGGACACGGTGGCCAGAACCGGAACCCGTGGACGATTGGTCGCAAGGGTTGCCGCTGGCTTACGCGCAGGAGTTGTGCCGCAGCTGGGCCGAGGACTACGACTTCGGGTTCGCCGAGCGGCTGAACGTGTTCCCGCAGTACCGCGCCACGATCGACGGGCTGGGCATCCACTTCCTGCACGTCCGCTCGCCGGAGCCGGACGCGTTCCCGCTCGTGCTCACGCACGGGTGGCCGGGTTCGGTGCTCGAGTTCCTGGAGATCCTCGGCCCGCTGACCGACCCGCGTGCGCACGGCGGCGACCCGGCGGACGCGTTCCACGTGGTCGCGCCGTCGCTGCCCGGATACGGCTGGAGCGACAAGCCGTCGACGACCGGGTGGGGCGTCACGCGTATCGCGCGCGCCTGGGACGCGTTGATGGTCTCGCTGGGTTACGAACGGTATGGCGCGCAGGGCGGTGACTGGGGTTCGGCGGTGTCCGGCGCGCTGGGCGAGGTGGCACCCGAGCGGGTCGCCGGCGTCCACCTGAACCTGGGATCGGTGGCGGCGGGCACGTTCGACGACCCGACGCCCGCGGAGCTGGCGAATCTCCAGGCAGAGAAGGAGATGCAGCGCACCGGCCGGGGTTACTCGGCGATCCAGGCGACCCGGCCGCAGACCCTCGGCTACGGTCTCACCGACTCCCCGGCGGGGCAGGCCGCCTGGATCGCCGAGAAGTTCTGGGCGTGGACGGACAACGACGGCCATCCCGAGGACGCCGTGTCGCGGCAGAAGATCCTCGACGAGATCTCGGTCTACTGGTTCACCGCGTCGGCCACATCATCGGCGCGCCTGTACTGGGAGAGCTTCGCCAACTTCCGGGACAAGGTGACCGCGCCATCCGGGCTGTCGGTTTACCCGCGCGACATCACTCGCCCGTCGAAGCGGGAGGCCGAGCTGCGGTTCACCGACCTGCGCTGGTTCGAGGAACTGCCGCATGGGGGCCATTTCGCCGCGCTGGAGCAGCCGGAGTCGCTGGTCAAGCAGGTACGCGGGTTCTTCCGCCTGTTCCGCTGACTGGTCGCGCCGAACTCGATCCGCTCGGAAGCGCTGGAGCTTTTGCTGCACGACGTCAGCGCGGGCAAGCGCACCGAAGCGGCGGCCATGGAAGCACACGAGCGGATGACCGAGACAAAAATGCGGCTGCTCGGTGACCGGGTGTCGCGCCGCGCCGCGTGGCGCATTGCCCGTCGGCACGGCTGGGACACGCTCAGGGACGCCGAGTACATCGCGATCGCCCGGCTGCAGGCCGATGCCTTGGTCACGGTGGACCCCCGCCTCGCGGCCTTGGCCAGGGAAACCGTGCAGGTCGCCGCTGTCGACGACCTGCTCGCTCCTGGATAACCGCCGCCCGGCGGGCCGTGCCCCCGCCGTCCTCGGCCGGCCAAGGCCGATGCCGCGGGCCAGGCTCTGGGCGAGCACCCGGTGTGGATTGCCATGGCGCGGACGGCTTTCTGTGCGTCAGGCGGCGATTTCCGCGGTTGACCGGGGTGCCTCCGCCAGTCGCCGGGAGCGCACGGCCAGGATGATCATGACGGCCGGGATGAGGATGTCGGTGATCAGGACTCCGCCGGTGTTGCCGGGCGCGTGGTCACCGCCCGCGAACCACTGGTAGACGTGACCGACCACGGCTCCCCACAGGAACATCCCGGCACCGAGCCCGATGGTGATCCGCTCCCGCGCCGACGCCGACGCGGCGCGGAATCCCATGATGGCCAGCCCGAGGTTGGCGAACGCGATCTCGAACAGGAACGGCGTCCGGGGAAAGCCGATCGCGGTGGCCATCACGTCCGGGACCGCGAGGAACGCGACCGTCATCCACAGACTGCCGATCCCCATCGCGCCGATGGCCCACCAGCGCTGCCAGATCTCCAGCCGTTCCCGGGCCGAGGCGGCATGACGGGCCCGCACGAACGCGCCGATGGCCGGGACCAGGATCCAGACCACGGGGAAAGCCGACTGGGCGAGATAAGAGAAAGTGTCCATACCCAGAGTCTTGCATGGTTAACATTAACGTGTCAACACTCTGCTACGCTGACACCATGGACGACGGACTCGCAGACCTGCTACACCGCGTCGTCATGCTCCTGGGCGAGGCGACCCGGCGACGCACCGACGACCGCGACGGACTGACCTACAGCCAGATACGACTGCTCGGCACACTCGAAGACATCGAACCGGCGACACAACACCGGCTCGCACAGGCGCTGTCGGTATCCGACCCCGCGATCAGCCGGGCACTACGACCACTCGAAACAGACGGCCTGGTCCAGATCACCACCGACCCCGACCACGCCCGGCGACGACTGGTCCGCCTCACCAAGAACGGCCGGAAAGCCTTCCACACCGCCGGAAAACCCCTCTACGACGAATTCCGCACCGCACTCATCGCCGCCGGCTTCCCCTACGAACGCTACCTCCAAGACACCCTCCGACTGGCCGAAATCCTCGAGCCCGACTGAGAACGCCTTCGACGGCTATCCGGCGGGCAGCACCTCGTCCCAGGCGACCGGCAGCGCGACCGGCCCGAGCACGACGGTGTCCTTTTTGAACTGGATCTCCTCGAACGGAACCGCCAGCCGCAGTGAGGGAATCCGGCGCGGCAGCGTGGCCAGCACGGTGGTCAGCTCCAGCCGCGCGATGTGCTGGCCGGGGCACTGGTGCGAACCATGGCCGAAACCGAGATGCGCGACACGCGTCCGCGTGACGTCCAACCGCTCCGGCTCGGGAAACCGGTCCGGATCGTGGTCGGCGGCCTGGATCGCGACGACGACGTAGTCGCCCGCCGCGATGCGGGTGCCCGCGAGTTCGGTGTCCACAGTGGCCACTCGCATCAGACCGTTGCCCGTGCTCAGCAGGCGAACGAGCTCCTCCGCGGCGTTCGGGGCGAGTGCCGGGTCGTCGCGGAGCATCGCGAACTGGTCCGGCTCGCGCAACAACGCCAGCACGCCGTAGGTGATCATGCCCGCCGTGGTGTCGTAACCGGCGGCCAGCAGGCTCGCCGCCACCTTCGTCAGTTCGAGCTGGGTGAGCGGCTGCTCCGCCGCCCGTGCCCTGGCGGCCATCACGCTGATCACGTCCTCGCCGGGCTCCTGAACGCGGCGGGCCACCAGCTCAGCCAGGTACTCGTACAAGGGGACGTTCGCCGCCGCCAGCTCGTCGGCTTCGACGTGCCCGTCGAACAGCGCCCTGGCGGCGTTGCGGAAGAGCACCCTGTCCTCGGGCGGGACATCGAGCAGCTCCGCGATGACCGACGAGGTGAGCGGCGTGGCGAACCTGGCGTGCAGGTCGACGGGGCCGGTCTCCCCCGCCAGTTCGTCCAGCAGGTCGTCGGTGACGCGCTGAACCAGCGGCCGGAACAGCTCGGTGCGTTTCACCGTGGTGATCGCGGGCGCGATCACCCGGCGGAAACGCAGGTGATCCGCGCTGTCCATCCGGTTGAAGTCGCCCTCCTCGACGCCGGCCTCCGGAGGCTGGTTCAGCAGGATGTGACCGGCCTGGCCGGAGCGCGCACTGAACCGCTCCTGATCGCCCAGCACCTCACGGACGTCGGCGTAACGGGTGACCAGCCAGGCTTCGATCCCGGTCGGACACGCCACCTTCGTCACCGGTGCGTCGTGCCGGAGGCCGGAGATTTCGGGCGCGGGCCCGAAAGGGCACTCCCGCTCCCGGGGCGACGGCAGCGGAATGACATCGATCGTGGAGGACAATGACCGCTCCTTGCCGCGGTGGTAACCAACAAAAGCGACCGTAGGCAAGCCCTATCACGGAATCGTCACGACGACGCACCCGTGCCCGAGCGGGCAGTAATCGTTGTCCGGCCGGATCCGCGCGGGTATACGGTTAACCGTATAACCTACTCTGAGGAGCGACCCGTCGACGCCGAGCGACGGCCGAGGGAGCTTCGATCGTCCGCGACGCAGCATATCCGCAGTGACACGGACACGACGACACGTAGCCGAAGTGGAAGTGGGGGCCGTCTTTGGTAACCATGCGAGATGTGGCGGAAGCCGTCGGAGTCTCGCACGCGGCCGTCTCGTACGCCTACAACCGGCCTGACAAGCTTTCCCAGCAGCAACGGTCACGCATCCTCGCGGTAGCCGCGGAACTGGGATATCCGGGACCGAATCCCACCGGCCGGAGCCTGCGCACGGGCAAGGTCGGCGCGCTGGGGCTGATCCTGACCGATTCGCTGCCCTACGCGTTCGAAGACCCCGGGGTGGCGCTGCTGATGCGCGGCATCGCGGAAGTGGGCGAACTGGCCCAGGTCGCCTTGACCCTGCTGCCCGCACCACTGGAGGCGGTACCCGCCGCCGCGAGCCTCGACGCGTTACTGCGTGGCGTGGTCGACGGCTTCATGGTGTACGCGATGCCGGATCGCCATCCCGTGCTCGACAGTGTCCTGCGCCGCCGGCTGCCGGTGGTGACCATCGACGGTCCCGCGCTCGAGGGGCATTCCCGGGTCGGTATCGACGATCGTGGCGCGGCCCGCGAGGCGGCCCGGCACCTGCTGGCGCTCGGCCACCGCGACGTGGCCGTGCTGGTCAGCCGCCTGAGCCCGGACGGCCGCTCGGGGCCGGCGTCCCACTCACGGATCGCCCATGCCCGTGACCGGGTCATGAAAGCGCGGGTCAAGGGCTACCGCGACGCCTTCGCCGAGGCCGGGGTCGGCGTGCTCCCGGTCGTCGAGGCCGGCGGGTTCAGCGCGGCACAGTCCCGCGCGGGCGCCGAAATGCTGCTCGACACCCGTTCGGTGACGGCGGTGCTGGCCGCGACCGATGTGCTGGCACTGGCCCTGCTCGACGCGGCGGCCGGCCGCGGTCTGCGCGTCCCCGAAGACCTGGCCGTGATCGGGTTCGACGATCTGCCCGCCGCGGCGGTCGCGGGGCTGACCACGGTCCGGCAGCCCATGACACAGAAGGGACAGGAGGCGGCCCGCCTGCTGCTGAACACCATCAACGGGACGCCGGGAACACACCTCGTCACCCTGCCCACCGAACTGGTGGTGCGCGGCAGCACAGGCGAGCCGACGACCGGATCGACGGCCTCGCCGCACTGAACCCCGCGCACCGGGCCTCCGGCGGGAACGAGCCGGACCTCACATCCCGGCCTCGCGTCCGGGCAGGTAAGCTCGACGCCATCATTCTAGTTACACGGTTAACCTGGTGACAGCGAGAACGCGCCGATGACCACTACGCCACCTTCCGCGCCGCATCCGCGTGGACAGAGCTTTGCCGAGCCTGACTCCGGACCATAGAACAGAAATGCCTTCACATTCTCCACTGTGGAATCACTGATCAAACCGCCCGAGAACGAAGGGGCCGACGCGTGACCGAGGTAGTGCCTCTCTCGACCACCCATCCGAGCGGGCGGCGTTCGATGGCCGAGCGCGTGCGGCAGTTCTCTCGTGCGGGTTTCGTCGGCCGGGCCGGGTATCGGCGGGTTTTCGGCTCGGCGCTTGCCGGTGAGCCGGGTGCCCCGCAGGTGCTGTTCGTGCACGGTCCGGGTGGGATCGGGAAGTCGACGTTGTTACGGCGGCTGGCCGACGACGCCGAGGAGCGGGGTCACGCCGTGGTGTGGGTGAACGGGGAATACGTACTCACCTCCACCACCGCGCTGGTCGAGGCCGTCGCGCCGGTGCACGCAAGTGCGCGGCCGGTGCTGGTCATCGACGGATTCGAGCACTGCCAGGCCCTGGAGACGTGGATCCGTGAGCAGTTGCTGCCCACGGTGCCCGAGGACACCGTCGTCGTCATCGCCGGACGGCACCGCCCCGACCCGCACTGGACCCTCGACCCGGGGTGGCGGCACCTTGTGCGCATGCTTGCCCTGGCGCCCCTGAACCCGGACGAGGCCGGTGATCTCCTCACCCAGCGCGGTGTTCCCGGCGAGTTGCACGCCACCGTGAACGGCTTCGCGGCCGGGCATCCGCTCACTCTGTGCCTGGCGGCGGAAGAAACCGCCGCCCCACCCACCACGGCCCGCGACGCCGCGTGGAAACCCAGCCCGCAGGTCATCGAAACCTTGCTGGCCCGCATGATCGACCGGGTGCCCTCGGCCGCGCACGAGTACGGCCTGCGCGTGTGCGGCCACGTACGCCACGTCACCGTCGGACTGCTTCGCACCGGACTGAACGAACACGACGCGCACACCGTGTTCGACTGGCTCACCGAATTGCCGTACGTCGAAGTAGGACGCCACGGACTCATCTGCCACGAACTCGTCCGCGAGGTACTCGACTCCTCCTTCAAATGGCGCGACCCCGTCGCCTACCACGAATTGCACATGCACCTGTACCACTACTTGCTCAGGGCGCCGTCGAGCATGTCGGGAAACGCGGTCGAGGTGGCGGTCAGGGACGTTCTCTACCTCACCCGGTACCTCGACCAGGAATACGCCCAGATCATGGCCGACCAGGAGCGTGAATCGCTGTTCATCAGCGACTACACACCGGAAATGCGCGAGGACCTGCTTCGCATCACACGCGAGAACGAAAGCGACGAATGCGCGCGGCTGGTGGCCTACTGGCTCGATCGGAAACCGGAGGCGTTCAAGATCAGCTGCCGCGCCGAAGATCTGACGCCGGTGTCGTTCTTCGCCTGGCTGCGGCTGTCCCCGGAAACCGACGACCTGACCGATGACCCGGCGTTGGGCCCGATCCGGGAATATCTCGATCACGTCGACCGGATAGGCCCCGGAGAACACGTCGGGGTAGCTCGCTTTCAGGTTCCGGTCGTCTCCGCCGAGCGCTGCATGTCCGAAACCGTCCTCAACGCCTCGTTCATGTCCACTCTCTCGATGCACCAACGGGACGGCCTCGTCGCGACCTTCATGCTGATACCGGAGATCGAAACCTTCGGTCCCGAGATCGAGCAGTACGACTTCCGTACCCTCCGTTCGATGCCCGAACTGGGGGCGGGGGGCTGGGGTGTCGTCGTGCACGATTGGCGGGAGGTTCCCATGGAGCCGCATTTCGAAAGAATCGAGAAAACGCTGAGTCAGTGCGGCGCCCCGGGCGACTCCGCTCGCGATGTCCGTGCGGCACCGGCGATGTCCCCGGAGGAGTTCTTCGCCGCGGTCAAGCAGGCCCTGCGCGACTGGCATGACGACGAGGCGATCGCGGTGAACCAGCTCATCGGAGTCTACGGTGCTGCCAGTACCTTGCGTACGGCGGTCGTCACCACGGTCGACACTCTGCGCCAGGACCGGCGGCGCATCAAGCATCAGCGCGCCGTCCAGGCCACTTACCTCGACCGTGACACCAATCAGAAGGCCGCGGCCGCCCGGCTCGGCGTTCCGTTCAGCACCTACCGCAGGCACCTCCAAGCGGGGACGCAGGAGATCTGTGCGGCGCTTTGGCATAGTCGCGAGGAATACCTTAAGGAAGACGGAGCACGCGCCGCGCCGCACGGACCCCGCATTCCTGACGTCAAGCCGGATCCGGCGGGACTTCACTGAACCCACCGGGTTCTCCGCGTACCGTGCTACTCAGCTCCACCACAGTTCCCAGACGCTGCCGCCCGCGTTCCACCTGCACTCGTAGGGACCTTTACCGAGGGCGAACCCGGTCAGCGGCCCGAATAGGTCAGCGAGTCGGCCGACGCGGGCACCGCCGTGGCCACCACCGCCCCGAGCCCCAGCAGCGTGGCGACCCCCGGCTTCTTCATCGGCTACCTCCTCCGAGTCCGGCCGTGTCGGACTTCGACGCGGCTCCGGTCAGCTTCCCGCAGCACGTGCGACGCGAGGCCATTCCCTGGCCGAAGGGACAAACCTGCGGGCCGGACGTGCACGACCGTGGCCGCAGGCACCGCCGTGACGGTTTGCTGGGCTCAGCAGCTCCGGAAGTCCCGCAGCCCGATCCGTCACGTAAGGGGGTCGACGGCCATGACCAATTCTTCCGACCGGACCTCGCTGGATCCCGACGTGCTACGACGGAGCGCGGCCGAGATCGGCGAGCTCATGAACGACATGTCTTCGCTCGGGCGGCTCGACGCCGCCGGCCTCCGCCCGGGCGACTTCCCCGCCGCCACCCGGTTCCAAGCGGTGCTGCAGCATCGGGAAAGCGGCATCGTCCAGCACACGAACGATCTCCGGTCGACACTCGGCAAAATCGCTCGCGATCTGGAGACGGTGGCCCAGGACCTCGAAGCGGTCGACCACGGGAACACCGCGGCTCTGCGTCAGCTCACCGAGGACACACGGGCACTGGACGACACTCTCACCCGCGCCGAGTACGAGCCCGGTGCGTCGGATCCGGGAAGCGGAAGCCCCGAAGGCGCAACGAATCCAGGATCCGGAGACCCGGCAAGCACAACGGATCCAGGATCCGGAAGCCCGGCGGGAACCACGAATCCGGACAGCGGAAGCCCGGCGGGAACCGAGACACAGGGCGGCGGTTCCGGGTCGCCGGGCGAACCGAACCACAACATCTTCACGGTGTCCCACCCCTCGGCCTACCCGCAGAATGGTTCGCCCCACGGCCATGTCATGCAGGCGAGCACCGGCGGTCTCCAACGGCCGGACCTCTATCCGGTGGCGGCTTCGCCCGTCTTTCCGCAGCTGAGTCAGCAAACCGGGTCACCGCGCCAAGAGAATCAGCCGGGGAAGACGCGTCCTCAGGGGACGTCCGATCCGGCTTCCCCCACCGAGGAAGTGCCGGCAGCCTCGAAAGCGACGCAGGATCCGCCCCCGGTCACGACCGCCGTGCCGTCGGAGGCTTCCCCCGGCACCGTGCAGACGTCGTCGCCCGGATCGCCGCGTGCCGAACATCCCGTCACCTACTCGTCCGGCGGAGGCGCGGGCGTGCCGTCTCACACGTATCCGGTGTCCGTGCCCGGTGGGGGCGGCTGGTCGCTGGTCCCGCCGAGCGGCGACGTGGCCGACTGGATCCGGGAAGCCATAGAGATTCTCCGGGCGAACGGCGTGAACGTCAGCGACGCCGACACGGCGCTCATCGCGACCATCATCCAGCACGAGTCCGGTGGAAACCCCAACGCCATCAACAACTGGGACAGCAACGCCGCCGCCGGGCATCCCAGCATCGGCCTGATGCAGACGATCGACACGACCTTCAATGCCTACAAGCTGCCCGGCCATGACGTCATCAACAACCCGGTGGACAACATCATCGCCGGGGTCCGCTACGCGGTTTCCCGCTACGGCGCACTGAACAACGTGCCGGGCATCCAGGGCCTGGCGGACGGCGGTGGCTACGTCGGCTACTGACGACGTGGCCCTTCCGGACGAGCACGGCGGCGAAAGGACACCGATGACCGAGGACACGATCACGACCAGCAGCACCGAAGTGCCCCTGCGGAATCAGTGGGTGCTCATGGTCGACACCGCCTGGCAGCCCACCGAAGAGCAGCCCGAGCCGCCGGACGGTGCCGTCGTGGGCGCCTGGTTCATCGAACAGAACGGGACGACCGGGCACTTCCGGCCCAACCCGGGCTACGAACCGTCCGAGCCGGGGCTCCCGACCGACCCGGTCGACGCGAACCTGCAGCTCGTCGCCCGCGGTGAGGCCGAGATGTCCGACCTCCTGGCCGTGCTGCCGGAGATCTACTTCGGTCTCGCCGTGGACGAAACGGGCCTCGCCCTCATAGAGTCCGCGCCGGACGGCGTGCCGTGCCTGCTGGCGACGACCGCGCCCGCGCATCGCCGACGGGTGGACGCTCACGACTGGGTGAAGGTCACCGTCAAGGAACTGGCCGACGCCGGCGTCGACGTGCTGCTCAACCCCGGTGCCCCGGCGTCCAGGCGGGTACCCGCGGCATCGTGGAAAGCTCTTGTCGACGAGTATCGGCGGATCGTCATGGGTGGCAGCTCTCCGGACGACGGTTCGGCGGAGGACACGCGATAGGGATGCGCTCCGATATCCGTACCGGAGTGCATCCCCTCCCGACGCATTTCAGGCCGAGGTCGCGTCGGCCGGCGATCGTTCGACGCGGAAGACCCGGACCTCGAACGGTTCGGCGTCCAGCGGCGGCGGGGAAGCACTGTCCGCGGTCGGATCGAAGACCCGGATCTCACCACCGGAGTTGACCGCCCACAACAGCAGGCCGACCGTTTCCCGCTCTCGGTAATCCTTACGGCGCAACCAGATCAGCGCGGGCTCCCCAGTGGGCAGATCAGCGATCTCCCGCAACGCCTCAGGCCAGCTCCGATGCGGCTCCCCGGTGTGCAACCGGCCGACCTGCTCGCTCATCAACCCGAACCAGGTCGCCTCCGCCGGAGCCGGCGGCGACGGCAACCCCGCGGCGCCGGCATCCCATTGCTCCATCCACGACCACGGATCGCCGTTGGGCAGCCCGAACGGCGACTCCCCCGCCGCCTTCGGCACCACCAGCGCGGCATCGAGCATCTGCTCGCGCCAATCCCCGCTGTCCAGAAACCGCTTCGTGGTGCACGCGAACAACCAGCCACGCCGGGCCTCGTCGCTCGACCCCGGCTCGACCAAGCACACTTCACCCTGATAAGTGTGATCCAGCCAAGCCTCCGCCTTGGCCACCGCGGCCGGCAAATCCCCGGCAGCCACATCCCACGGCAGCACAGGATGCTCCGAAACCGGCACGACCGCCCGGTGGAAACGAGCCAGCACCAGCCGCTCCACCTCCCGATCGTCCACCGAAGCGAGCGAACCGATCTGCGGATCGAGGATCGGCGCGACACCGTCCTCCTCATCGAACTGGGTATAAAGCAGATGCCCGGTCACCTCGTGCCCGTTCAGCTGACGACGCAACCAGATCACCCCCCGGGTACCCGGCCCACCAGCCACGATGGCATCGCCCACCTGCGACCAGGTCGCATAGGTAGCCACCTCGGCCTCCGGGAAATGCGCGGCAAGCATCCGCTCCCACCAGCCAGGCGACTCATCCTCCGCCTCCCACGCCAACGCCGAAGCAGGCCGCCCATCGACCGCCGCGGCCGCCGCGATCACACAGTTACGCGCGTTCACCGTCCAGCGCCACGGCCGCACCTCCCCACCAGGCGGCCGGGCCAGATTCGCCTCCTCGTCCAGCGGCCGGGAGTTGCTCACCGGGAAAGGCTCACCACCATCAGCGGGCACACAGATCGTGGCCGCCAGCATCGGCTCCCCGGCATCGGCATAACGGCAACCGAACAGCACCGACCGCTCAGTGGCACGGATCGGCTCGAGATCGGCCAGCTCCACACGCCCCTGATAAGTACTGTCGAGCCAAGCCCTGGCCCGGCTGACGAAATCGCTCATCCGCTTCCTGTCCTGCCTAGTCCACATCCGCTCCACCCAGTGTCCATCGCCGCACACCAGCCGCTGACCCTGCTTCCCGAAGGTGCACGACATTTCCCCCGACGGCACCTGGCAAGCGCCGCGAAACCGGACGGCCGGCGTCAGCCCTCACCGCCATCGCCGCGACCTCGGCGGGTATGTGACCGACCTGTGGTCAACGGCGCCCTCCGACGCCGGCGGTCACCGCTCGGGCTTGTCCGTTTCGCCGGATCCGGGTTTGTCGGTGGGGGCCGCTTCGGCGTCCCACGGGATCACCCGCAGACCCGAGGTCTCCTGATGATCCGCGTAGAGCTCGGCCACCTGCTCGTCACTCATCGTCGACGTCTCGCGCATGAAGTCCCCGGTCAGCCGGACCGCGGCCATCCCACCCGGGTTGAACAGCACATCCACCCCATCCGCCAGCGACACCACCAGGTCGTCCAGATCGATCCGCCGCCACTGCGGCGAACTGATCCGCTGCCGATGCGCCTCACCCGTCGCCACCACCACACACAACACATCATCCGGCGACCTCGTGACCAACGGACGACCGTCACCGTTCATCGCCAGGTCGAACAACGAATCCCGCAACAACAACTGGATGTGCTCGGCCTCGGCACGGCCCTGCATCACCAGCCGCAACACCGCGTCCAGCGGATCCGACGGCGAGTTCTCATCAGCCGGGACATAATCCGGATTCGCCCGGAACTTGCCCAGCTTGCCCTCCTCCAGCGGCCACAGGCCGACCACCGCCTCCAACGGCGGCGCCTCATTCTCCGTAGCCGGACTCCACGAGGGGTCCATCAGGAGAAACCAGTTCTCCCTCGCCTCACTCTCAACACTCTCCGTCATGGTGTCCATAATGGTCCCTTTCTCATTCCGACGCCGCATCGGAGCACGGCCCGACATCCGGCAGCTATCACTGTTCCGTGCCCGGGCTATCAGCATCAGGCGGTTCGACCGCGTGGACCTCGTCAAGCGCGTCGTCGTCCAGGAACGAGATCGGCTCGTCGCCCGGACGCGCGGGCGGAATCATCATGAGGCGGAAACGGGTCGCGTGCGCGGGAAGACTCGCAGGCAGACCGGCCTGACCGTCGATGAAGATGACCAGCCCGTCAGGCGCGCGGTACACGTTGATGTAGTGCGACACATACGACTCGGAAGTCACTTCGTCGGAGCTCCAGTAGTGCAGCACGGCATGCGCCTCCGACGGCAGCGACAAGAGCAGCTGCGTGACCTCCGCGAAGCTGTCGTAGTCAACGAACTGTCCACCGAACGCCTGCTCCAGATCCTCCTCGTCCTGGCCCCAGTCATCCGGACCTGCCTCGAACACCCGACGGTGCACGATGGTGTTGTACGTGGCCACCACCGCCGCCGGACAGTTCCACGAGTAGGCCAGCTCATACCCATGCGGGTTCACCAACAGCACCAGCGGCAACCGAACCCGCATGAAGTCATACTTGCCCTCCTCGGTCAGGAAACTCCCTCCGGTCACCACCCGCAGACCCGGACCGACCTGATGCCCGGATATCCACTCCGTCCCCGCAGTTCCCGGCATTCCACCTCGCGGAGGCACCCTCTCGACATTCGTCGTCCGCGCGGTGCCGGAACGTCCGCCCTTGGTGACAGATGTGCCAGGTGAGCTCGGCCTTGGACGCTTCGCCGACGGAGCGGCGGTATCCCCCGACTCGACTCGCCGTCTCGCGATGAACTGCCGCGCCTCCGCCTGTCGTTGCCGAAGCGCGGTCAAAAGATCCAGCATGACCTCGTTAAGGATCGAAGCCCGCCAACCTGTGACCGGCGAATCCGACTCACCCGCGCCCGGGTCGTGCATCACCGCGGGGAAGGTGTACTCACCCTGAAACTCCCCTTGCTCGCCAGGCTGGATACTGACCAAGGACGCCATGTCCAGCGGAACCCCAGTGCTGAAGACCTTGCCCTGCACGAAACGGAGCGGGGTCACGGTGCGGACCTCCGCACGAAGGGCGGGAATGCTCGCCAGGAACCGGAGGGCCGCCGCCCACACCACATCCGGAGTCGCATGCCGAAGCGCTAGCCCCGCGGCCCCGGTCAGGTGCAGATCGCCTTGACGATTACGCAGCTGACGGACCAGCATCTGCACCATCCGCGCGGTCAACTCGGCGGTTCCCTCGCCATCGTCGGCCTCCACACGCCGGCGAACCGGCCGAGTAGGCGAACCCGTCACCCAGCTGAGAGCGTTGTCCATTTCGACCCCCACGACACCGGGATTGCCGGTGACACCCAGCCGCTGCTCAAGCTTGACCAACAGGTTCGGGCCGGTACGGTGCATGACCGAGTGACGCCGGACCAGGCCCTGGCCCGCGCCGGCCTGCTCCCTGGGAGCGACAGCCGCCACCAAAGGAAAAACTTCCAGCTGCGTGAGATCGTAATGTTCCTTGAGCATGTCGAACCAGACCAGGTGCATCGGATGCCCCTTGGCTGAGGCGATGATGCTGTTATTCAGGAACAACTCTTCACGAGGGACGGTCACCTTCTTTTTCCCGAAACCGAAACCCGCCGTCTCGTGCACCCGGCGAAGCCCACCCGGCTGACGAACCGCATCGTCACCGTCGATATACAGGCCCCCGAAAGCATAGACGATGAGCATCCGCAGGATGTCCGACGCGGCAGCGTACCCGAGCTCGGTTCCCTTGCTCAGCTCAGCACGATAGAACGAGTCCAGCGGCGTAGCCGAGGCCGAGTTGAACACCTCGTCGATGTTCACCAGAACAATATCGTTCTTCTGCGCCCACTCCACCATCTCCCGCACCCCGGTAAGAGAGTCGTCCCGATCCCCCGCCAACACGGCCTCGACCCGGTCACGCGGCACATCGGTCCACAACACTGCCTGACCACCGAACACCCTCGCCGACTCGGCGAATCGCTGCTGACGCATGCCCGTGGTCCCTTGACTGGAGAACGGCCCCCCGACCCAGATGGTGTGCAACAGGTTCGGCGTCACCCGCTGGGCGGGCAACCTACCCGGCTCGATACCCACCCGCTGCCAGTACTTCCGGTCGTCCTCCGACCAATCCGAGACAAGCACATCCTGCTCCGCGGGGGTAAGCGCCTCCGGAGTCAGCGCCTCCACCGCCGGGAAGACACGGGTGAGATTCAACCGAGCCAGCAGAACCATCCCCTGCGCCGCACTCAACCCACCGAGATTCACCGCCCGCATGAACTCCGGCCCCTCAGGCGTACGCCCAAAGCCGAAAATATCCGGGCCAAGCAACTTATGGTACGGACGTCGTCCGGTACGGTCCGCGACCTCCGCCATACCTTCGAGCCGGGACATCACCGCCGCCACCGCACGAGGATCAGCAAGGGAATCAGACATCCCCCGGGAACCTCGCAGGCGGATCAGACGGCCCCTTGGATACTGACAACGCCCGAACCGGACCGGTCATTTCTTCATCAGAAACAGAAGATGTGCCTGGTTCTCCGTCCGACGACGAGTTCATGTCGGTGTCAGACGGAGAACCGACGGAGCCGGTATCGTCGACCTCGGCAAACCGCCCGCCATTCTTGACGGTCGTCAGGCCGGAGGCAGAAAGCCTGGTACGTTGGTCAGCGCCCCAGATGGCGACCTTCTTCTTGAAGTGCTTTTCCCAGGCCCGCTTGATGTTGTAGGCGATCGAAGCCTGAGAGTCCGTCGACATATTGCTCTCGCAGTGACGGAGCAGGATCTTGTCACTCCCACCCGCCTGCATGAAGATGGTGCTGCCGTAGATCGCGCACGCGGCCAGCACCCCGTTCAGCATCACCTCGTCCCCGCGGACGTGCGGCCGCCCCGTGACCATCTGGAAGAAAAGGCCTTCGGATCCGAGACCGTGGCCATCGGTGAGCCATACCCGCTGCCCCGCCCATGGTGACTTCGCGCCGCTCCACGTCGTCTTCCCGTCCTGTGTCACCTTCGTCCGGTAGTAGGTCCCCTGGGCGACATCGAGGTACCGCATGCCGTTCGCCGCGTCATAAGCGGCGTCGAAGTCGTCGGTGGGAAAGAACTGCCCGTGCACGACTCCGTCATGGCGCACGTGTGGGTAGCTGACCAGATCGCGCGGGCGGGGCGCAATCGCGTCGGCCCTCCGCACGGCGCCGAGGGTGACCAGCTTGCCCGGCAGATCAAACGAAACCGGCCCCTCCGGCATGAGCATCGTGCGCGAGTAGCCGCCGGGCACCATCGCCTTGGCGAACTCCTCGATCCCGTTCCCCGCTCTCGCCGGACCTTGGACAATCAGCATCAGCTCGCGACTGGGAGAAGTTCCCATAAGCTTGCGCAACTCGCGGTCGTCCCGCAGAACCTGTGCCAGCTCTTCCTCGGTGGAGAGCGTTACCTTCGCTCCATCCCGCCGCGTCGCGCGGTAGCCGGCCGCTGTAGAACGCGCGACGACCAGCACCGGCGGTTCGTCCTCGTGCCAATTCGAGTCGTGCACCTGTCCGTACTCGTCGCGGAACGGGAAGGAGGCGAGCGATTCGGGGGTGGCCCTGGCAATCCACTTCTCCAGCTCCTTGAGGAGTTTCTCATCCCCGGTCGAACGCACCACCTGCAGCGCGATCTTCTTGTCGGGACTGGTCAGCACGGTGGTCTTCAGATCGCCTGCCCGCCAGGTGGAAACCAGCTCGAACGAAGAATCCTCGCCAAGGCCAATACCATCCCAGCCGATCGACACCTCCCTCGTAGGTGCGTAGACGTCCAGGAAATGACCTGCCGCACGCAACGCACCAGCGACGTCGAAGCCGAGACCACCGTAGTTCACCCGTGCCGCGCCGTCAGAAGACAACAGCACGATCGGGCGACGATCCGACCCCTTCTTCTTTTCCTCTTCCAGCAGTGCGCGGAAATCAGGGTTATCCAGCAGCAATTCACCGATCCGCTTACCGTCCTCCTCCGCGATCTGGCCGTCATACCGCCCCAGGTTCCCATGACTGGTCGCACCATCGAGCGAGACGAAAATCGGCTTACGCCCACCCCAAGGACCCCGCACACCACGCCCGGCCGCGACCGCCTCGGTGAACTGCTCCAGCCGCTCCCGATCGGCGGCGTAATCGTCGCCCGACGGGAACCCGAACACCGCATCATAATTCTCGTAACGCACGTCATCGAGTGTCAACGGCGTCTCAGTGAAACGCTCACCCGGACGCATCACCGGCTGGCCGAATATGCCCTGCGACGCCGCGGCCGAGTAGCTGTGCCACGGTCCGGCCAATTCCGTCAGTGCGGCGACCAGGCCGACGTTCGGATCCACATCGGTTTTCCCCGCGAACAGCCCTTCGGTGGTGATCACGAGCGGCGGTCGCACTTTCTGCCGCTGGGCCGCGGCGAACACACTGGTCGCCAGAGCCAGCTCGGTGAACTCCTCGTCACTGACGGGCAGCTGCTTCTCACTGCCATCCAGCATAACGACGCGCCTACCTCCAGCGGCTTGCCCCTTGAGGTGTAGCGGTTCGGCCCTGCCTTCCTCGATGCTACCTGCCCAGTCCGCGACGACCTCGGTGCCGACGGGCTGCTCATCCGCGTCGTCAGCTTTCTCCGAGAACAGCCGCCGCGAGTACACAGTGGAATCCTCCGCGCCTTCCGTCCACGCTGTCGCCCCCTCCGCTGTGGAGGGAAAGCCCACTCCATAGGTCTTCTCGTCCGCGCCAATCAGCTCGACCCACTGGACATCGCTCAACCGCAGGCGAGAAACACGGTTGAATACGCCTTCATGCGGATTCTCCGAGTCGGGCCGGTCCGCGGCCAGTACTTCACGATACGGACCAGAACCGCGCATCGCCTCAGCGAACTCCCGCAACGAATCTCCGAACTCCTGCAACACATCAACAGAACCACCGAGATGAGCAGAAACAGCACCGACCACGACCGCGATCCGCAGTTCCGGATCCTCCGCTACTGCCTCCTGATAGGCATCGTAGCGGAGCAACCGCTCCGCCAGTTGCGCCCCCGTCACGTACTCGCCGTCAAAATCGAACCCGCTGTCCCGGCCGTTGACGAACACGAAGAACGGCTCGGAGCCACCCTCCGTCGCCTGGGAAGGCATCGCACGATGCAACCTGGACCATCCGTGGAGTTCAGAGACATCATTGGTAAACGCCACGCCGCCGGCGGTATGGGCACTGGGCTCCAACTCCGCACCGAACGAGCTGTTCCACACCCACTTCGCCGGACGGCCCGAGCCTTCGTCCGACGCCGAGTCCATGTCCACATCCGATGACGATTCCATGTCCACATCGGACGGAGAATCCATCAGCCGCACCGACCGGCCACCACCCGGACCATCATGACCACCAGGCTCGACCCGCCGCACACCATCCCCGTCGACACTGACGAACGAACCCTCCGGCAACCACACCACACCATCCTCGAACACCTCAACCACCGAATCCGGACCCACCACCCGACCCGCAAAACCCTTCCCCCGCACCAAACCCGCCACCTCACCCAACACACCACCCGACCCACCCACCCGGCAACTCAGCAACACCACCTTCGACCCCCGCAACCACCCATCCCCCGAACTCATCAACAACCGCACCACCCCCGCCGCATCCACAACACCACCATGCATCACCACCGAAAAAGCATCCGGCTCCCCAGCACCCCGACGAAACGCCTCCTCCACAACCTCCGCCTCACCCGGCGGCAAAAACCCCACACCCCGCACCACACCCGACCCATCCACCAACGGCACCCGAACAAGACCCGACCCATCCCCCGAAACCAACTCCCCCACGGGCACCACATCACCAGCCAACAGGTCAGAACCAGTCCCCGGCTGCGAACTCCCGGGACCCTTCACATTCAGAATGAGATCTTCGAGCACGTGCGCCGCCCCGGCACTGTGGGATCGGCCGGACTCGCGCGAGCCGACGGACCTGGTGTCGTTATCCCGCACCGACAGCTCTTGGTCGTCTGACCGCGATCCGCCCTGCCCGGCATCCCCCAGCTGCTCGGCACGCGGCGAAACGGCTGGTGAATCCACCGTGCGTGCCGACGACGGATGTGACGGCGTCGCCAAAGCCAGCTTGTCCAGGTCTTGATAGTCCAGCCACGGCTCTTCCTCATCCGTGTCCAGCAGATCCGAGCTGTGCCCATCAGCCGATTCGTCCAGCTCGTCGGGGTGGTGTTCGACAGGCGCGGACGTCGGGCCGGTCGATGATGCCGGGTCGCTGGTGTCGTGCCAGGGCGATTCCGGCACCAGCAGGTCGCCGAAGTCCTCGCCACGCACCTCCTGCACTCCGGTGCCCGCGTCGGGAACGTCGAAGCCGAGTGCTTCCAGCCCGGCTTCGTTCACCCGCAGCCAGATCCGGCCGTCGTCGTCGATGTGTTCTTCGACCGCCGCCTTCGAGTCGCGGCTCCACCGCGTGAGAGTCCAGTTCAGCTGCGCACTGACCAGATAGACCTTGCCGGAGTGCTTCGGAACCGCCGACGTCGACGACTCCATCCCGCCCACGGCCTTCTTGCTGCTCTCCTTCGACACACCACCCACACCCAGAACACCGGCCGCCGTCTCGGTCAGCACGTTCGCCTCGGCCTTGGTGTCGTCCTTGACCGACTGCGCCGTCTTGCCCGGCTCGGTCACCTCATGCTCGACCGAGGCGCCGGGAATCTCTCCCCACAGGCGCAGGTCGGTCAAGTTGCTCTTGATAGCGACCGACTTGATGGTCTGACTATCGACGTCGGTCACGAAACCATCGCGGGTCAGTGTGTAGCGGAACTGCTCGCGCACCTGGCCGGAACCGGTACCCAGCAGCAGCGCGTAAGCCCGGCGTGAATTCATCTCGTCGACATGATCACGCACCCACCGATGCAATTTCGGCGCCGCGAACCGGGTCGGCAGAACCACCGCCGAGTCAGGCAGGCCAGGATAGCCATCGACGTTGCGCAGCTCGTTCCAGAACTCACGCGCCGAGCCCTCCACCCGTGCAAGGGGCTGATCATTCCCCGGCCGGTACACCGGTTCCCGGTACCGGACCGCGTCACCGGACAACGCGAAATCGCCGAGGCTATGGGCACCGGTGACCGGATTCCTGCGCAGGAACGGAAGGTACTGGCGATACGTTCCCGACCTCGCGTGCGGCAGCAGCTCCAGCTCGATCTCCAGCTCGGCACCGTAGATCTCCGCCGCGCCCGCCCACCGGAACGTCGTGGTGAACTGCTTGCCCGTGTCCTCCGTGGTGTCACGAGCCGACTTCCGCTCCCCACCCACCTTCGGCCCGAACACCTTCTCGACCAGAGACGAACCGGTGAACTCGGGAATGGCCGGCATGGCGTTGGCGGACGCGCCCGCGTTCCAGTTCGATTTCTGGCCCCGCTTCCGTGTCCTCGTCGTCTTGACCGTCAGGTGCTGACCGTGCTGGGAGCCCGTATCGAGGTGCCGGCCGCCCACCTTCCGCGCCTTCAGCAACGCCAGCTGCTCCAGCTTGCCGGAATCACCGATGCGTTCACCGTGCAGGGGCAGACCACCGCCGAGCATCTCCTGCACCATCGAATCGAAACCGCCCTGCGACAAGGTCCGGCCCAGATCCTCGGCCATCCTGTCGTGCAACTGCTTGAACTTCTCCCTGGCCTCGGCCTCCGGGATGGTCGACTCCCAGGCAGTCAACATCTCCCGCAACCGCGTCTGGAATTCACGCACCAGATCCGCTCGACCGGCGCCCCAGGTACCGGCACCACGCTCGACAGCCTCCGGCAAACCGCCCGGCCGATCGGATGACGACTCTGTCTGTTCCCCAACCTCGGTCTCTACCTCTGCTTGCGTTTCGGCCTGCTCCTCGATTCGTGCGCCGGTCCGGCTGCTCGCCGCCGCGCGTGCCGCCAGGTAGGTCGCGCGGTCCTCATCAGCCAGGTTGTCCAGATCACGGCCGGCTAGCGCGACCTCGGACATCCGGCTCGCCGCCACCCAGATCCGCTTCGCGGCGGGCACGAACTTTTCCTTGCTCTGCGTGGTCGAACCCCGCGGATGCTGATCACCGAACGGACCGGTGACGCTCTCATACACCGAAACCTCCGCCGTATGGAACTCGTCGACCTCGACCAGGTAATAGCGCCCCACATGCGTATCCGTGCTCTCGGTCGCCCCCGAGCCGAGCACACTCCGCACCGGGCCCCGGCTGTAACCGCCGGACGCCTCGCCACCGACAGTCGCCTTCCCCCCGGCATCCACGGACGTGCTCACCGTCCCGGTACCCGAGGTCGTCGTGGACTCAGAGGTCGTGAACTCGGTCTGCGTCTTGCGCGTCTGACGGGAGAAATGCTCGTCATCACGATCGATGATCCGGGCGTTGAAGTAGCGAGTCGTCAGCGAGATCGTCCCGATGCGGTCCCTGCTGCCCACGAACCCTTCATCGTTGTAGCTCTCCAGCCGCTGCACGTCCGAGGCACGGGCGGCCACCTCCGTCCGCACAACCCTGGTGTCCGAGCTCGCCCACAATTCCACCCCGTCGCGTGAGGCGTTCTTCGTGTCCTCATCACCCTCGTGACGCGCTCCCAGGGCTGTCGGCTTGGCGCCCAGTGCCAGCCGCTTGATCGCCTCACCCGCCTTCGCCTGCCGGCCCCGCGTCTCCACCGGCGTCAGCAACTTCTTGACCGTCGAACCCAGATGCCGAACCGGCTTGTAACCCTCCAGGTCATATTCCAGCGGCAACTCCGCCCTGAGCTCCTCCGACAGGTCGAGGGAACCGGCATCCATCCACCCGGTCTCCTCCCGCTGCAGGCCCCGGTCGACCTCCATCCCCATGCCCTGTCTCTTCAGCACCAGGACGTGCGCGTCACCGCTTGTCTCCCACAGGCTGTCGCCGTCGTCCAGGTCATCCACGTCCCGCCCCAGCCGCGCCCGGACAACCCCGGGGAAGACGTACTTGTGCACATCGCCGGCCCGGTGCTCCGAGGAATCCTGATCCGCCAGACCGGACGACCTGGACACCTCAAGCCCGACCGTCCGGCTGATGGCACCGCCCCGGGAAGACTTCCGGGAGACAGTGAAGTCTCCGCCCAGCTTCGCCGGCCCGATCTTGCCCTCCGCCACCAGCTGGAGACTGATCTCCTTGGTCCGCTGGTTGTCCAGCTTCGTCGTTTCGTCCGTGGTCAGCTTCTTATCCAGCTCCCGCCACTCCACCACACCCTTGCCCCCGCCCTGGCCGCGATCCAGCCTGCCGCCCAGGAACAAATCCTTCCCGCCCGGCAACGGGAACCGAATCGGGTCACCCTCCTCGAACAGCTCCTTCGCGTTCTCGTCAAGGAATTCCTTGAAACGGACCCGAAGCCCGCCCAGCTGATGCCCGGCGCCCAGCTTCTGCAAAGCCGGCCCCAGAACGTCGGCGATGAGACTCTCCTGGAGATCCGTTGGCAACATCCATGACGCCTGGAACTGATCGACCACCTCGTCATCGGGAATACCGGACTTGGGCCGGTTCCCGCCGACCCCGGTCACCGACCCCCTGGCCGAATCTCCAGCCGACTCCGTCTCCCCCGGCCGCGACAGCCACAACCTGGCCATACCGGCAACCCGCGTCGCCGGGGAAACCGCACCACCGTCCTGCTTGCCCTCACCGGGGTCGACCGGCTTCACCGGCATCGACTTCCGCACATCCGTCACCGTGACCACATAATCGAACACCAGATCATGCACATCGAAGTTCCCCCGGATAGCGGAGGACCACGTAGACCCCATCACTTCGGTCTCGCTGCGCGTATCCGCGTTCGACTTGCGATACGACGCCGACGCCCCGACGCTCAAATCCTGCACACCGTGCGTTTCGGCCCCGAACGTGTCCGAGATCTTGCCGCCCACGTTGTCCGACCGGCCATGCGACATCCGGTACTCGCCGCTCTGATCCCTCTTGTGCGCGATCCGCGTCATACCCACGCCCATGGGCTTGGTCCACAATTCCGCCGCCCCCGCTCGCGGGGCTATCCCGATCGCGACCTCGACCTCACCCAGATCACCGAAGGTGAAAGTCTTCCGCACCACACCACCGTTGATCAACTCGGTGGCGTACCTCGGGCCCAGTGAATCGAGCCACGGATACAACTTGTCCTTGACCACAGGATCGTCCGCGGTCAGCCCGTACTTGGCGAGCAGCCTGTCACGAACATCGGTCGTCCCGGCGAAAACACCGCGCTGAACCGATTTCCTGGACTTCTCGTGGTGCGATTCCCGGGTGTAGCTGAGCAGGACAGCCGCAGGCAACCCCTCGACCGGCACCGAATGCCCCGGCCACTCCAGACCCAGCGAAATCTGCCCCACCCACACCCTGGCCTCGGGTCGCTGACGGAACGGAACCCGGCTCGCCCGAGGCGTCACGATCACCTCATACGCCACCAAATGCCGGGAAAGACTGCTCTTCCGCTGCTCGGAAGTCGCCTCCGTATACCTGCGCGTCGTCTTGTTCGAAACCGAAGAGCTCGTCTCCTTCCCCAAACCATAAACCTCGAGGCCGAACTTACCGGCCACCGTCGGCGGTATGACCGCCGACGCGACCGACGTCGGATTCACCTTCGGCTTACGTTCCCTGCTCTCAACCGAAACAGTGTCCTCCGGCCGCGACTCGTACGAGGCCGACCACACCGACTCCTCGTCATCCTCGATCGCCGAATCCGACGCCACATCGCCTGTCCCGACATCGACAACCCGGACCTTGACCGAGAAATCCGGAAGCTCCAGATCAATCCCCTTACCCGAACCGACAAGCTCACCCAGGCTCTTGTCTGACAACTCTTTAATCGCGGCGACAGCCCCCAGCGTCCACCCAGTGAACTGGCTGACCTGCTTCCGCAACTCACGCCCGTCCGCCGGCGTACCCACGACCTTGGGCTGATCCAGCGCTGCCCGGAGCACCCGATCTCCGCTACCCTTACCCAGCACCACCGGCATCGAGGCCAGCGTTTGGGCACGTGTCAGACCGGCAGGCGACGAAAACTCGTCATCACGCAAGGTCGACCCGGTAGCCGCGGAGAACTCCGGACGAGACGTCAGACCCGGGTCAGCCGACGTGGCCCGCGGCCGCGCCGTCCACTGAGGCGAAAGCAACCCCGACGCCGGCTCAGGCCGCCCGCTACCACGACGCGAGCGACCCCCTCTTGAGCCCGCTCGTCCGCCCTTGTCGGCAGGCGCACCGGCCTGCCTGGACTGTGCATCCGGCGCCGCGGCCGATCCAGCCGACTCACTGTCCACATCGGACGGCGAATCCATCAGCCGGACCGACCGGCCGCTACCTGGACCACGATCCCTGCCAGGCTCGACCCGGCGTACACCATCCCCATCAATACTGACGAACTCACCTCCCTCCGGCAGCACCACCGCACCATCCTCGAACACCTCAACCGCCGAATCCGGACCCAGCACCCGACCCGCGAAACCCTCCTCCCGCACCAACCCCGCCACCGCCCCCAGCACATCACCCGACCCCAATCCACCCACCCGGCAACTCAGCAACACCACCTTCGACCCCCGCAACCACCCTTCCCCCGAACTCTTCAACAACCGCACCACCCCCGCCGCATCCACACCCTCACCATGCATCACCACCGAGAAAGAATCCGGTTCCCCAGCACCCTGGCGAAACGCCTCCTCCACAATTTCCGCCTCACCCGGCGGCAAGAACCCCACACCCCGCACCACACCCGACGCATCCACCAACGGCACCTGAACAAGATCCACGTCAGGAGAATCCTGCTGAACCAGTTCCGCCAGCGGAGCCGGATTCTCCACCGTCCCCATCGGACGATCCAGCCGCACACCGCGCGCCGTTCCTGTGCTCCTGCCCGCCACACCCGGCTGAGAGCCGGGCTCACGGTTCGCGGCGTCGCCGCCCGGCTGAGCGGAAGCCGCCGGGCCGAACGGCCCCGTCACCGGACGCTGCCCCTCGACATGCACCTCGACGAGGCCGAGCCGCGGATCGTGCTCGCTCTCGATGATGCTCTCCCGGACACGTACCCGGGCGAGCACCTGGTCGACTGTCAGCCCCGTTGAACCCGCCGGGTACTGAGCGAGCCTGTTCCGCACAACACCCTCGATAAACCGCCGGGAAGGCGCGATCTGCGACGTGAGCTGGTCAGCCGGTACGTTCATGGTCAACTCGAACAGCGGCAACCGATCGGCCGGAGCCCGCACAGCCGCGTCGACAAACCCCTCAGCCATCCACCCGATACGGTTGCGATCGATGACGCGCACCGCACCCGCGTTGTTGTTTCTCGTTTCGTAGTCACTCTGCGCACGGTAGGAATCGGTCGTCCTGACCCGAGAGTCACGCAAGTACCACTCCCAGGCCCCGGCGGTGCCGATAGTGCCCCGCGACAGAATGAACGTCGGCCTCAACTGCCATTCCGCCGGACGATCAGGGAACCGGTCGGCCGGATACAGCTCATCGAGCGCCTGCCGCAACGCGCGCGACGATCCCGCGCGTAACACCTCGGCGATCGTTCCCGCGCGTACAACCTCGGCCGTCCGCTGGAACCGGTCTCCTTCCTCCGAGTTGACCCGCACGACGAACTGCAGATCGACCCCCTCGTGTTCGGTGAATCCACGGTTCCGCGACATGACCTGCCGCACGATCATCCGCGCAGCTTCCAACAGCGCCGCGTGATCGTCAGGGGACAACTGGAGAGCAATCCCTATCCGGCCCCTCGCGAGCGCGGACGGCGGCAACGAGGCCGCGGCGGAAGCCAGTGCGGCTGAGGTCAGCGCCGTGTCGGCAACTGACGCATCGGAACGGGCTGTGTCCGTCACGCCAACCGCATCCTGGGCAACCGGCTCACTGGCCGCAGGCTCCTGGACAGAGGGCTCCGCGCCCAGATCCGCCGACCGGTCCAGCCCGATGAGGTCGATGTCCCCGAAGTCAAGATCCATCGGATCGAAGTCGAAATCGATGTCCGACTGCTCGCCAAGGTCACCGGCCGGTGCATCGGCCTGCCCCACCGGAGCAGGGTTCCCCGGCGATGCCAGGTTCATATCCTCCAAGCCGAAGTACTCGTAGTTCTTCCCCCACCTCGCCTCATCGTCGAACTCGTCCGGCGATGAACTGAGCGCGTCGTCGTCTTGGACCTGCTCCACCGCGTCCGGAACACGCTCATCCGACGGGGCATCGGACATATCCTGGTCATCGTCGAATGGGCTGCCGATGCGCTCTGACAGGTCGTCATACCGCGGCCGCTCTTCCAGCCCTTCAGTGTGCAAACCCTCCTCAGCGTCGAACAAGTCGCCAGCCGACCAATCGCCCGTCGGTACGGGCGTTTCCGCGGCCTCCGGGGACAACCGCGGCTCCCACCGCTCCATCACGCTGCCGAGGTCGCTCGTCGGTGAACGGGGTGAATCCTCGTGATCGGACCGGACCGACCGATCATCATCATCGAGTCGGCTGTCGACACCACTCACTTCAGAGCGGCGCTCAACAACCGGTTCGGCGCCACGGTCACCCTGATCGCCGTGATCCACACGCTCGGAGGCGGATTCCTCGTCCGCCGGCGAACTGGACGAATCATCCTGATCGCCGTCCAGCTGAGGAGCGAGCTGCGGCGTCGTGCGCGGTGCCGCCGCGGCGGTGGGTGCGGGCAGGCGTTCCGGCTCCGGCGTGGCGTCGTACAGATCTTCCTCCTCGACGGCCTGGGCCTCGACCACTCCGTCACCGGAGGTACTGTCACCCTCGGCAGCCTCATCCCACGCGGCAGGCGCGCCAGAACCGAGCGCGGCATTCTCCGCAGGCGAGGTCCTGACAAGCCGAATTCCCTGCTGGAGGTCGTCATCCTTGAAGACCGTCATGTGGTCACGCAGGAGCTGGAACAAGGGATCCGACTCGTTCCGCTTGAGATTCTTCCAAACCACCCCAAGGTGTCTCGTCACCAATTTACTGAGGTCCTCGACACGATTGTCAACGGACACATATTTTCCGGACACACCGATGTCCAGCCTGGGGCGCACGCCCTGCTGACTGCCAAGGAATTCTCTGACAAAACCGTCCACCACCAAAAGCAGCCGCTCCTCAGTGGCTACAGACAACTTTTCCATTGCACCAAAAACGTAATGAAGGTTCAATTTCCGTGCATTACGGTAATCATCCTCGACCCAGCCATATGGGCCGACATCTCGGACCGTCACCCGCCCCTCTAACGGGTCACTTGGAAACACCCTGCGTATGACCCAGGTGATCGGCAAGCGTTTAAATGTAACGTCATCGACACCGCCGTCCGACATGGCGCGGCGCAACCGCTCGACAATGTGGTATTGTGCAATCTCTTTGATCGTCTTCGGCTGCGCAACCCCCCTCATTAGTTCCCTACGCGTCAATTTCTTCTTGCCATCAAGCGGCAAGCTCGTCCTGACGAAAATCTCGACGTCCGGTAGTACAGCACCCTGATCGAGATCCTTGATATAGCTACCCAATTTCCGGCCGTAGCCATCGATGTCTTCTCCGATCAGCCGCGCACCATCCACGTCGAGGGTATGAAAATGCCCCTCCGCACGTTTGGGACGATCATCCTCTGCCGGATCGACTTGCTGGCCCGCCTGATCATCAGGCTCCGGGGCCGTTTCACGTGCCTCCCGCTCAGCCTGCTCGACCCGAGCCCGCTCCTCCGCCTCCCACACAGTCTGCGCCGTCAGCGCAGAATCACGCACAGCGGACAAAGAGTCAGACATTTCCCGAGCGTCGTCGCCGACAAGATCGCGCGTGACCATCTCGGATTCACCCGAGGGCCCCTCTGTCTCCTCATCACGGCCCTGTTCGACCGTCTGCCGCCCTTCACCACTGGGGGAGCCGGTATCCCCGTCGCCGAAGTCCAGGTCGTCCAAGCCGAGATTGGCGTAGTCCATCCGGCCGTGCTCCTCCGACGACAAGCTGGACGCGTCATCGTCCCCGCCCTGCTCCACCATGTCCTGCTCGCGCTCCACTGACGGAGCATCGGACATGACCTGGTCTTCAGCGGCCATCGGCTCAGCATCGGAATGGTTCTCGGAAAGCAGTGCTTCTTGGGGCACGAGGTCGCTTCCAGTCACCGGCTCCCCTGGCCCTGCTTCGGCAGGCAGGTCCAGCAAGTCGCCCGTCGGTACGGGCGTTTCCGCGGCCTCCGGGGACAACCGCGGCTCCCACCGCTCCATCACGCTGCCGAGGTCGCTCGTCGGTGAACGGGGTGAATCCTCGTGATCGGACCGGACCGACCGATCATCATCATCGAGTCGGCTGTCGACACCACTCACTTCAGAGCGGCGCTCAACAACCGGTTCGGCGCCACGGTCACCCTGATCGCCGTGATCCACACGCTCGGAGGCGGATTCCTCGTCCGCCGGCGAACTGGACGAATCATCCTGATCGCCGTCCAGCTGAGGAGCGAGCTGCGGCGTCGTGCGCGGTGCCGCCGCGGCGGTGGGTGCGGGCAGGCCCTCCGCCTCCGGTGTGGCACCGTACAGATCTTCCACATCCTCATCGACGGCACGGGCCCTGGCCACTCCGTCGCGGGAGGTGTTATCGCCCTCAGCAGTCTCATCCCGCACGGCAGGCGTCTCAGGGCCGAACGTGGCCGTCTTCGCGGGCGAGGTCCTGACAACCGTGAATCCGCCGGAGATTGCCGCCTTGACGACCTTCGCATGGCTGCACATGATCCCGAAAAGCGGATCCGCCTTACTCCGCCCGAGACCCTCCCAAACCCTTCCAAGATTTCTCCGCATCAAATCGGCCAGCTCGGCAACACGATAACCAACGAGACTATATTTTTTGGACACAAGAACATCGAGCGTGGGACGCAGATCCTCATGACTGTCGAGGAATTCCCCAACAAAGCCTTCCGCCACCAAAAGCAGCCGCTCCTTAGTGGCCACGGACAGCTTCTGTTCACGCTTCCGGCCAATGTAAGTGAAATACAATTCTTGCGCGTTACGGTAATAGTTCTCGGTTCGAGCATGCGGGTCGACATCCTGGACGGTCACGATTCCGTCACCAACGAAGTTTTTCTTATTACTCCGATAAAACACCATCCAGGTGATCGGTAGACGTTCAAATTTTCCACTGTCGAGGCCGGCGGCCAGCATGGCGGAGCGCAACCGCTCGATGACGTGGACTTTTGCTCGCTCTTCGATTGTCTCCTGCTGCGGGCTCATCTGTCCCGCGCGCGTCACTTCTTCCTTGGTACCAGGCCGCATTTTTGTCCAAGCGAAAATCTGGATATCCGGCAATACCGTATCCGGGTCCAGCCCGTTGATATAGCTTGCCAGTTTTCGACCATAGTCGTCAATTTCAGCACCAGCTAGCTCCACGCTGTCAAAGTTGAGGACAGGAAAATAACCCTCCGCAAGCTTGGGACGCTCATCCTCTGCCGGATCGGCTTGCCGGTCCGGCTGCCCATCAGGCTCGAGGTCCGGGGCCGTTTCACGTGCCTCCTGCTCAGCCTGCTCAACCCGAGCCCGCTCCTCCCGCTGCCCAGCCTCCCGCTCAAGCTGCGCCGTCAGCGCGGGAACACGAACAACGGTTGAAGCACCAGACATTTCCCGGGCGCCGTCATCGGCATGATCGCGCGCGACGGACGGCTGCCGTGGCACGGTCGGCTGCATCCGCAGTTCCCATTTGCCGTAGTCACCTACCTCCGCCTCAGTACGCACGTCGCGAGCGGCGTACAACGTCAGCCTATCGATGGATGACGCAGGGAACCCAGCCTCGCGCAGATGACCGTTCACGAGTTCCTTGAATTTCCCCCGGATCGCTTCGATCATTTGTTCATGTATTCCAGCCATCTGCTCGTGCGGACCATGCAATCGCACCTGGAGGTCGACCGCGGTGTGCCCTTGCCTGAACAATTCGGTCAACTGCACAGCAGCCTGGTCAATACGGCCTGCTTCGTCCTCGGAAAACACCGGCCCACCCCGCGACCTGAAATCACCGTAGGCCACCGGTTCACCCGCCGACAGCCGCTGCAAGCGAACCTCCAAGGAATCACCCGAGAGCCCCGCAGCCTCCTCATCACGGCCCTGTTCGACCGTTGACTGCTCCACAGACCTCTGATCACGATTCGCCGGGCCGACACCGAAGCCCACCGGATCATCCACATCGTGATCAGAAAGCGGCGCGGGAGCGGACTCGGTGACCCTCGAGCCAGTGGTCCACTCAATGTTTTTCGGTAGTTCGGTCCGCACGTTGTCCAATGCATGCGGAGGCCCGATGATATCGGCCAAAAGCACCGGCTGAGAACTCGTGGCGTCCCGGCGCAGCACGACGTGCCTGGTGATGAACTCCCTCGGCGTCAACGGCGAATCACGGAGCAGCAACTCCGTTCGCACCGCCTCATTGACCAAAGCACTGATCACCCTGGTACGTGCCGCCATCCGTTCCTCGGCGGTGCGCAGATCGAGAACAAGACGTGTCGGTTCGCCCGGATCCGCACCACCCGGATTGTCCAGCACCCGCGAGACCAGGCCCTTGATCATCCACCTCAGCCTGCGTTGCGCCGCCTTCGACGGTGCGTCCTGCCAGCCGATGAACGGCACATCCAGCCGCCGTGCCGCCACATAACTCTCCGGTGTGGCATGCGTTCCTCCGTGCACTCGAATCTCGGCATGCCGCGAGGCCTGGTCCCCGCCGGGGCCAGCGATCGGATCGAAGTTCAGCCAATCGCCCTCGGGGTCGACACCACGATTCCCGACCGCGCGTCGCAGATTTCGCTCGAAATCCCCAAACCGGAAACCATACCGCTGCCAAATGGCGGGGAAGTACAGCCGGAGGTCCGGCGTCTCACGATTCTCGGCAAGCAACGAAGCGACATGGTCGGCGAATTCCTCCGCGAACCGGGCAAGCTTCTCAAGAGTACCCGATGACAACTGCGATTGTCCCGACGACCGCTCAGTCTCCAGCTTCCACACACCGACAGCAGCGTCAAACCGCGAGGGATGGTACGCACTCGTCGGCCGCACGGCCTGTGCTGCCAACGGCAGTTCGACATCAATCGAACTGAGATCAGTCTCGTCAACAGCCTCATCGTCCTCACTGAACGCGTCGGACATATCGGTATCACTGAAATCGTCATAAGCGCTTCCACTGCGAGCGCCCGGCTTCCCTGGGTAGTAGGGCAGTCCCAGCGGCGCCGACTGCCCCGGCCCGGACAGATCGTCGGGATTCCGAAGCTGCACAGGTTCCGACACGTAAAAGCGGCTGAACGAAGAAAGAGAAGCCCGAAGCCCCGTCTCCGCATCGACATAGACGAGATCCCCATCAACATGACTCCGATACGCGGCGAACGTATGCATATCCGGATTCCCCGTACGCTCCGCGTGCACAACACACGCCGACCCCCATGAAGACAACCGCCCCCGCACCTGCTCGTCAACTAACCGCTCATCCGCATACAACGAATACTTCAAACCTGGAATAACATCATCGAATACCTCGAACGGATCCATCAGATCCGGCGCCGGAGGAGCCTCGAACACCCGATCAAACGCAAGTGAATTCAACAGTTGCACCGTCGCCCACACACAGTTGATCACATACCCGGAGAAGCCCTTCTCCCCAGCCAACCCACGCAAATAATTCGCCCTGTTAACGCCCGAAACAAGCCGACCAAGTTTCTCCCCCACATAGGCACCCCGCCCCAGCGCCGACGACACCCCCGGAGCAACCACAGAACCGCCCGGCACGAAAGCCGAAGCCCGCCCCGACCGTGCGCCCGCCAGTACCACAACCTCATCGCCCAGCTCCCGATCGTCCCCAGCATCGGACAGGCTCTCATCAAAATCGGAATTACCCCGATCAACATCGGAGTCATCCATCTCATAATCTTCTTCATCAGAAGAGATCACGTCACCGGGCGCATCAGGGAGATCTTCACTCTCACTAAGAAAGGGCTCGTCGCCCCATTCAGCAAGCTCAGCTCTCGGATCACTGTCGTGCCCGAAGGCGATGTCACCGTCCTCGTCCAACCAGCGTGACATCCGACCTCCCGTCTTTTCTTCCTCCTCGTCGTCACGCCACTCGAGAGTCGCCGAGTACTCGCGAGCCAATTCGAGCGCTCGACTCAGTTCAGCTTCGTGGGTTGCAAAACTCGTGATGTGGTTTTCCTTGTCGCAAAAGTAGGCTACCCAGCCCTGCGGGTCCAACTCGGAAATAGCCCGGCCATCCTGCACGACATCGCGTACCGCCAGCAGTTCTCCGGTTTCGTCATCAATAGTCGACTTGGCATGCGGCGCCATGATGGGATGACGAGAGAACCCTGCGTAGTCACCCACGAAATTCTGACGCACGAACTCCGGGAACCATTCGGACTGAGCCGCATTGCTGATCGCGAATACCGGCGACTTCTTGAGACCGAAATCGCGACGCCAAAGATTGAAGAGGATCTCTTTGCTCGATACCTTTTGGCCGTCCATCAGCACAATACGGCTGATATCACCTCCATCGACAGTCGCTATGAACACCTCCGCGCCCGAAGGCTCCTTGACAGCCCGGGAGATCCGGGATATCTCCGCGCTCGACATCCCGGGAACCGGAAAGAAGAATCCACCTTCCGGCAGGTTCATGGTCTTCGAACGATGTTCCTTGTCATTGTCGGCGCCACTCCGCCAAGGCTGGGTGGCGGCAAACAAATGCAAGATGAGTTCCTGCGCCTCCCTGCTCACCGGAACCATCCGCAGGAAGCGCACTAGTTCAGGCAGCCCGGCTCGGCCGCTGAACAGCAGCATCGGCATTTCATCCAGCAAGGAGTCAAGCTCCGCGTCGATCGTGGAATCCATTCCGGCAGCGTGAATGAGGGCGGATATCTCCGTGCGCACCTGCCACACCCAGGCATTCCCGTCCGCCGCCCAGTAACGATCCTCTCGGCGGAACTGACCGGTCTCGTCAGCATTCCCGAAGTTCATGCCGTCATGCTTGTCCCGGCTCAGTTTGGCTACATCCGCAGCAGACTCCACACGTGCCGGAGGGAACGGGTTCGGCCCGACAACCCAAATCCGCCGCTGCGTGCCGTCGGTATAGTTTGCCAGGCGGTACAGCAGCGCTTCAAACGCTTTGTTGATCTTGGCTGCTCGCAAGTATTCATGCGGCGCCGCCGCTCGCTCACGGAAGCTGAGATTGATATGTCCACCTCGTCCGGAAAATGTGATCGGATGCCGCTGAATTCCGGTCAGAATATCGCCGAAGTGCTTCCACGTACCCGGCTCCTTCAGCTGGAGAATCCAAGGCACCAGCTCAGTACCGAACCGCGTGACAAGCTCCCGCACCATGATCCATTTGTTTTTCTTTTCGAGTTCACTTTCTTTCCGCGCCTGGTCCATAAGTTTCCCGGTCCGGTCCGGAGCAATGGGCAATCCGGCCGGCAGCCCTTCGACCCAACCGGATAGATGTCCCGCGCGGGAAAGGTCGCCCGACAGCCGGTTCGCACGCCGGTAGTACTGCCCGAAGTTCTTGGCAAGAATCACGAACTCGAGCTCGGGACCGAACTGGAGTGGAAAACGGGAGTTCACCGACCCAGGAATGTCGTTCGGATAGAACTTGGGCTTATAGCTCGGATCATTCACGGCGGCGTGGTAAGTCTTCTCAATCTGCTCAAACCGGGCTTTGTCGGACCGCTCCTCTGCCTCGGACAACATCGCCACCCCGGTGCGCAACTGATCCAACGGAACGTCAGAAAGATCATCAATATTTCCGACGCGTGCCCACAGGTCCGCGAAATCAGTTACATCGAGCACCTGGACATCGCGGCCAATCTGTTCCCGCAACGCAAAGAATTTTTTCTCAAGCGCCCTCCGCTCCCGGTTGTCACCGTCGGACCCCGCACGAACGCCACCCTCCAACGGAGGCTGGGAACTCGAGACGCCTGTCGATAGCGGCGCCATCCCCGCGCCGGCGTTGGCGGGCAGCAGCTCACCAACACCGCCGTTCGGCGCGGCCGTCCCCGCCAGCATGGCCGCCGTTAAAGCCACCTCCCACGCCGAATTGAGGTTGAGCTCGTGCGAACCAATCGGAATATTCTGGCGTCGGGCTGAATTCACCAATTCGTTCGCCACAGCGTCACGATAAGGGCCTTGCCACCCATCCGGCCCCACACTCACGGCCCGCAACAGCGACTGCGCCATCTGATTCACGACCGCCCGCTCTTCCTCCGACAGCGCGGCCATGCCCTGGCCAAAGGATCCTGGGGTGTGGTACGGGTTTTCACCGAAACCTTGAGCAGTGGGGAAGTAGGGCAATACCAAGGGCGCCAGGATGCCGGACTGGGACGGATCATCCGGATTCCGGACCGGAACGGAATCCAGTACGGCAAACCAATCGAAGGGCATCAGCTGCGCCGGCAGGCCAGACTGGGCATCGAAATAGTCGATACTCCCGTCGAGGTGATGACGATAGACGGCGAAGATATGCGAGAACATAGTGCCGCTCGCACTCGCGCAAACGACACTCAACGAACCCCACGGCTGAGTCCGCATATACGCCTCGATCGACTGCTTGCTCTCGTGAACCTTGAAGCTGCGCTGAGGAAAAAGGTACCTGAACGCCCGCATCCCGTTCAGTGATCCCGATGTTGGGGGCGCCTTGAACGTAGAGCCGAACGCGAGCGTATTGATCAGCTGGATCGTCGCCCACACACAGTTCATCGTGTAGCCGACGTAACCCGGCACCCCCCTCTTGGCAAACTGATAGTTCGGCCGGTTGATATTCTGTGTCCCCGGGAACTTCCGCTGCTGGTATTCGCTCGCCCAATGCTCCGCCGGCTGCCCGTCGTGGTCGACGAAACTCTCGTACCACACCACCGACGTCGACACTGTCGGCGCCGACGTATGTGCCGAATGCGCCTGCACAGAAGCGGGCGCATTCGTCGGAGCCATCCCCGAGCCGACGTTCATGGGCAGGCCGACACTCCGTCCACCGCGTGCGGCGGCCGGACCTGGCGTGATCAGAGTTCTCATCCGCCGGGCCACCGTCGCGACAGGGCCAGGGAGGTCTACCGAACCGATCGGCGCGTTCTGGCCCCGTGCGGTACGGACCAGCTCGTGCGCAATGGCCTCACGGCCCAGCGCCAGCAACCGACCCGAAACCCCGGACCCGGGCGACGGGTCCGGCAGCAGCAACCGCGTCCACCGCTCCACGACCCGCCGCTGATCCTCCGGCAACTCGGCCAGCTCCACGGCATCCTGTTCCCGCTCCGCCAGCGCCTCCGGCGCGAACACACGACGCGCCAGTGCGGTGCTGCCGGCACCGAATTCACTGGGGAAGTAGGGAAGCCCGAGCGGTGCCGGGATCCCTGGCAGGGCAGGATTGTCCTGCTGCCGGACTGCGATTGGCTCCAACACGTGGAAAACGTCATAGCCCCCGAGGCGCGTCGAAATCCCGGTCTGACCGTCGAAGAAATCAATACCCCCGTCGAGGTGATGACGATACACCACAAAAGCATGCCTGCTGCGAGCACTAAAATTAGACGCAAGAACGAAGCTCAGTGACCCGTTCGGCTGAGACAGCATGTACCAGACGATCGACTGCACGTTCGTATGCCGCGATTCCCGAAGATAAGGGAACAGGTGCATGAACGTCTCATCCCACATTAAGCCAACCGCTGTCGGCGACGCGATGAACTCGGATTCGAACGCGATCGTGTTGGCGAGCTGGATGGACGTCCACACACAGTTGTGAATAAAACCAGCGAAGCCCAACTCTCCGGCCATGGCACGTAGATAGTTCGACCTGTTGATCGCCAACGCGTGCGGGAACCTCTGCCGCGAGTAGGTGAGCATCCCCGGCATATCCGGGCTACCATCACTGGCGACGAAGCTCTCAAACGACACATACGGCAACACGGATGCCGACCCCACCGACGCGGGTAGCGCATACGCTCCATGCTGGCTCGCGGGTAGTACATCCCTCCTACCGCCACGGTACTCACCCCGTCTGGCACCGGTCAGGTCGTCCACATGCGCGGCCATTTCCCACGCCGGGTTGAGATCGAAATAAAGCGAGCTGATCGGAGTGCGCTGGTACCACGCGGTACGCACCAGCACCTGCGCCACGACCTGCCGTCCCTGCGCCAGCAACACATCCGAAACCCGGTACGCGGGCGGCGGATCCGGCAACAGCAACTGCGCCAGCCGCTCCACCGGCTCCCGCTCCCCGTCCGGCAGCATGGCCAAGTCCGCGGCAGCCTCCTGCGCTCGCACGGCCAGTTCGTCCCTCAACCGCTGACTGGAATCGGCGGCCCCGGCCGGCATCCCGAACTGCTCGGTAGGCATGTTCGCCGGCACCACCACTGTGTCCTCGGACTCGGTGCCGGAAACATCGATGACGGTGCCGGGACGGGAAGATCCGCTGTTCGCCCCGGACTCCTCCTGGTAGAAGGGCGTCTCCAGCGGCTCCGAAGTATCTGCCGAGTGCGCCCGCACGGAAGCGGACGCATTCGGCACATACGTCGGAGCCATCCCCGCGCCGGCGTTGGCGGGCAGCAGCTCACCAACACCGCCGTTCGGCGCGGCCGTCCCCGCTATCATGGCCGCTGTTAAAGCCACCTCCCACGCCGAGTTGAGGTCGAGCTCGCGCGAGCCAATCGGAATATTCTGCCGCCACGCAGAAGCCACCAATTCGTTCGCCACAGCATCATGATCAGAGCCTTGCCACCAACCCGGGCCCACACTCACGGCCCGCAACAACGACTGTGCCATCCAATTCACGAACGCCCGCTCTTCCGCCGGCAACGTGGCCATGCCCTGGCCAACGGAACCTGGGTTGTGGTCCGAGTTTCCGCCGAAACCCGGACTTTTGGAGAAGTAGGGCAATGCCAAGGGTGCCGGGATGCCGGGCCGGGACAGATCATCCGGATTCCGGACCGGAATGGAATCCAGCACAAAAAACCGACTGTAGTGCATCAGCCTCGCCGGCAGGCCAGGCTGGGCATCGATATAGTCGATACTCCCGTCAAGGTGATGACGATAGACAGCGAAGTCATGTACGATCTTACTGTTTTCCTTCTCTTGCCCGATAATGACACTCAACGAGCCCCGCGGCTGAGTCAACATATACGCCTCGATCGACTGCTTGCTCGTATGCACCTTGTAGCTGAGCTGGGGAAGCAGGTACCTGAACACCCGCCACCCGTTCAGGAGCCCCGGTGCGGGGGGTGCCTCGAACGTATAACCGAACGCGAGCGTATTGATCAGCTGAATCGTCGCCCACACACAGTTGATCGTGTAGCCGACGGAACCCGGCACCCCCATATTGGCGACTTCGAAGTTCAGCCTGTTGATTTCCTGTGTCCCCGGGAACTTCCGGTGCTGGTATTCGCTCGCCCAATGCTCCGCAGGCAGCCCGTCGTAATCGACGAAACTCTCGTACGACACCACTGACGTCGACACCACCGGCGCCCCCGCACCGGCGTTCACGGGCAGCCCGGCACTCTGTCCACCGTGTGCGGCGGCCGGACCTGGCGTGATCAGGGCTCTCATCCGCCGGGCCACCGTCGCGACAGGGCCAAGAAGGTCTACCGAACCGATCGGCGTGTTCTGGCCCCGTGCGGTACGGACCAGCTCGTGCGCAATGGCCTCACGGCCCAGCGCCAGCAGCCGACCCGAAATCCCGGACCCGGGCGACGGGTCCGGCAGCAGCAACCGCGTCCACCGCTCCACGACCCGCCGCTGATCCTCCGGCAACTCGGCCAGCTCCGCGGCATCCTGTTCCCGCTCCGCCAGCGCCTCCGGCGCGAACACACGAGGCACCAGCGCGGCGTCGAACTGCTGATCCAGCGCGGCGTGTGCCCGGTCCCCGGCCGTGCCGGCATGTTCCGGAGCCGCGTCCGGGGGCAGAGCGTCCAGGCCGTTCTCCCGCCAAGCGTCCATAAAGGACCGAGCGCGGGCCAGCGGGTCCTCGTGCGCCCGGTCGGAGTGGATCAGGTGCGCCAGCGCGTCCAGCAGCACGTGCCGCATCGGCCACGTCCGGCCCAGCTCGGCCACGCTCATCGTCGTGTCCGGCACCACCATCGGCAGAGCACGCAACCGCAGCTGCGCGATCTCGTCGCGGGACAGAGTGCCCTCCCGGCGCAGCGCATCGAGCTCGCCCGCGTGCCATGCCACGGTCGACGCCCACGGCCGCTGCTTCGCGACAGCGAACTCCTCGCGCGGCAACGCGGGCCCGACTGTCGGCCACCTCGTGGCGACCAGTGCCTCGGCGGCCTCACCAGCGGCCTCCCGCCCAGCCTTCCGCACCTGCTCCCGCATCCGCTGGTCCACGACTGGTGGGGTCTCCTGGTAACCCGGCGGCGACTCAGGCAGCGTGTCCAGCACCTCGGCGAGCTTGTCCCGCTCCGCCGACGCGACGACACCACCAGACGGCCCCGCCACAGGCGACCCATCAGCGACATAGTCCTCCGCGGCAGCCGGACGATCAGCAGGTGTGTCGTTGCCGGGCCGGGCAACCGCGATGGTGGTTTTCCCGTTGACCGGCTGGAACTTGAACCGGGACGCGCCATCCAACGACGGGACGGCACCCCGCTGCATGTCGAAATAGGTCACATCCCCGTCGGGGTCTCGCAGCACAGTGATCACATGCGCGCCGCCCTTGGCCGTGTTGTACCGGACATGCCCATAACCCTTACCCGCGGCCGCCTGGAACCTCATGTACTGGTCGATGACCGAACGATCACTCACCCAATACGCCGGACCGTACTGGTCTTCCAGCTTCTTCAACGGCTCGCCCTCGGGCGGCGCGGGCTTCGCCTTATGCACCTCACCCTCGGGGTCGAAGTGCGTCTTGGCGCCCGCGATGGTCGATTCCAGACAGTTCGTATCATGCCCCGGCACCCCGTCGACGTAGTTCTGCCGGTTAACCCCCAGATACCCCGAGAACTTCTCCTCCGTGTACCGCTGCTCCTCCTCCGGTGTGAAGTCCGCTTTCGTCCGCACCTTTATCCCGGCTCCCCCCACCCCCCTCGCCGCCGCAGCAGCCCCCGCCACCCCCAATCCAGCCATCCGCTCCACCAACGACCCATCCGGCCGATACCCGCTCCCTGCCAACAACGACAACGGATCATCACCTCGAGCCAGCGAAACACCCACATGCCACAACACACCT
>NZ_JBHYIQ010000003.1:94245-102220 GCF_042739895.1 Amycolatopsis sp. NPDC059021 | reverse complement strand
TCCACCAACGACCCATCCGGCCGATACCCGCTCCCTGCCAACAACGACAACGGATCATCACCTCGAGCCAGCGAAACACCCACATGCCACAACACACCACGCACCCCATCGAGCGTCAGCCCAGCCGGTTCTCCCGCCGGAACCAGCGACGCCCCCAGCACCACATCGTTAATCAGACTCCCCAGCTGTTCCCGCAATCCCGCAGCAGACTCCGGCAACTCCCGCAACTGCAGGTCGACCGCACCCACCAGCGCACGCACCCGCTCATCACCCAAAACCTGCACCGACCGGTCCGCGACCTCACCACCCACCAACCCCCGCAAACCCTCCACCCGGGCATCCAGCCCAGCCTCATCCAGCGACACCGTCAACCCACCGAAGACATCCTGATACCGGCTCCGAACGTCGCGGCTCTCCGCATGACCCTCCACATCGGACATAGCGGTAGGCGCAGTGGTGGTGGCCAGTTCGTCGGCGAACCGGACCCGGCGCGTCGCCCGCGACTCGCTACTGCGATCGCCGGAAGGCTGAACGTCGCCTGACGACTGAGCCTCGTCGTTCGTCCGTTCCGGATAGACGAACTCCTCCCCGTCCGTCAATGTCGAGTAGACGAATTCCTCCCCGGAGAGTTCGCCGTCCGGGACGTCGCGCATGGTCCGCAGCTGCGTCAGCATCTGGTCCCGCTGCCGGATTGCTTCGGCCAGCTGGTCGGCCACGGCGTCGCGTTCCGCCTCGCGCTGGGTCAGGTCCGTCTCGTCGCGCGCCGCCGAGGGCTCGGCCGGCGGTGTGGCTTCGTCGTCGGTGCGTTGCAGCGACTGGTCCTGTGTGGACAGTTCGGTACGCAGCGAGTCGATCCGCTGGTTCGTCTCGTCGATCCGGTCGCTGAGGTCCTGTTCGGGGTCGGCGCTGGCGAGGTCTTCCCGCACGGCGCGGGGGATTTGAGTACCGGCGGGGCTGATCGTGCCCCACGCCCGCCCCGAGGCGAGCGTGTCGTTCAGCGTCCGCAGAGCGCCTTCGGCGTCCCGGATCTGCTCCTCGGACTCACCCGCCTGCCTCGATGCGGTGATCTTGCCCGCGGCCTCGTCGATCCGCCGACGCAACGCCACCGTGTTCCGGGCCCGCGCCATGTCCGCGTCAGCATCACTCGCGTACTTGCGCGCGACGGCCGCGTCGTAGCGGCGTTTCGCCTGCCACCAGACGTCTTCCGCGGCACGGGCCTTCGCGTCCGCGTCCCGCAGGTCGTCCCGGGTCTGGGTGAAGTTCTCGAGCAATGCGGGGTCAGCCTCGAAGACGGGCCGGTGGATCACGGCATACTGCTCGTCCTTGAGCCGTTGCAGTTCACGTTCCGCAGTGGCCAGGCGGGCACGGGCAGCGTCGTGCTGGGTGCGCCGCTCGTGCACATCCGATCCGGTCAGCGCCGCACGCGGCGAACTCGGCGCCGCGCCGAACTCTCCAGACCTGCGCTGTGCCTCGTCCGCCGCGGCACGCGCCACACCACGGGCCAGTGAAAGCTGGTGTTCCTCGAACTCCGCACGCAGCAACCGAACCGACCGCTCGGCCTCTTCGATCCGCGCCGGCAGTTCCTCGATCTTCCGGTCGATCGCATCGAGTTCCTTGGCGAGGCGCCGGGACTCGGCGTTGAGGTTGTTCTCCGCCTGCTCGGCCAGATGCTTGCGACCGCGCTGCTCGTCGACCGCGGTGGTCAGCTCCTTGCTCTTGGCATGCAACTCCTTCGCAGCGTCCTTGAGCGACTGCGGCAGCACTTCACCGGTGAGCTGCTCGGCGAAGTCGTTGCGCATCCGGACCGCGGCCGCGTCCAGGACGCGGAAGGTACGGCCGCCGAGGAAGACATCCGGCCGGCTGGTCTTCGCGACAACTACAGCCCAGTCCAGGTCGACCAGCCGTACCTGGGACAGCTCGTCCTTCTTGTCGTCGAAAGGCTCCCGGGTGGCGGGGTCGCTGGTCCGGTAATCATGCCGGGTCGCGGACTGGGTGAGCTTGGACGAATCAGACGCCTGGATGCCCTTGCTCTCGTAGACCGAGTTGACCAGGTGGCTGACCCCCGCGTGCTGCGGCCCCGCACCGAAGGGCACCGAGATCCGGTCCACCCCTATCAGGTCACCGTCCTTGACCTCCGATTCGGCCTTGTCCTTGGTGGCGCCCTTGCCATCGACCCGCGCCCCGCCCAGACTCGCGAACCGCGACCCCACCATGCGGGCGTGCAACTCCAACGTCCGGCCGGCACTGCCCGGCAGTGGAATGCTCAGCCCCTTCGCAAGAACACTGAGACGATCTTCATCGTTCAGATCGGCCTTGATCAGGACGGCGTTGATCGTCGCATCGAGCGCATGGTCGATCTCGGGAGTGATCTGCGTGCCGGATTCCCGCAGCGCCTCCCTGGCGGCGTCCTTGATCTTCTCCACGTCACCGAAGTAGTGCTCCACAGACTGCGTCCGATGCGGCGACAACTTCGCGGTGGGTGTGCCGTCGTCCCGGTGCGTCCGCCAGTGCTCGAGCTCCGCGCGGGTCCGCGCCGTGTCGGGCAGGCGCCGGGACGGCCCGGTGAACCCGAGGTGCTCCTGGTGTGGCGCGGGGAAGGACACGTCGAGCGGCTGGTTGACCGTGACCCGCCGGGACACCTCCGTCGTCGCATACACGGTGCCGCGCCGGGTGATGCTGGCCGTGATGTTCAGGCCGGCACCGAAGGACAGGACCGGCCCGGAGAGCTGTCCGCTCGTTTGGTGCTGCTGCGCGGTGGTGTAGGTCTTTTTCCGCGTACGGGCACCGAACTGACCATGGGCGCGCTGACCGAGGCCGGCGTTGCCCTGCGTAGCCTTACCGGCCTCGTCACCGTTCTTACTCGCCGGCAGGAACCGCAGCATCCCCCGGACCGCCGGGGACACCGTCGCGATCACCCGGTCACGCCGACGCGTCTGCTTGGTTTCGGTCTTCGCCCGGTTCACGAGCTTCTGCTTGTCCACATGCTCGATCCCCGCGTACTCGACATCCGTCAGATTCGCGGTCAGCGTGAGGTCGTAGGTCTGGCCGCCGAACCGGTTCTCCAGCCGGATCGGGTCGACCGCCTTCCCGTTGAGCAGCTGGTGCACCGACCGGTTGACGTCGGACAGGAACTGCTGGGCGTCCCGCAGGTTGTCGTTGGCGTGCTCCACGAGACGCTCAGGCAACAGGCGGAGCGCGGCCTCCCTGCTGCCCAGCGAAACCGCCAGCTGATTGCGCAACTCGACCAGCGCACCGGTCACGTCGACACGCTCCGACACACCCCCGACCCCCAGCGATGGGCGCGCGGCACCACCTTCGCGCAGGGACGCCGGGACTTCCGGGCGCCGGTAGGACGGCGGCGGCGGAACGACAGGTGCCGGGGTGTCGTCCTCGGTGAGCAGATGATCGAAATCGTGACCGAACAACAACTGCCAGGTGTCGTAATCCGAACGCAATTGCTGCCGCTGCTCATCGGTCAACGTCGTATACAAATCCTTACGGCTCAGCCACATCGACACGGGGATCGTCATCTCCCCGCCCGCCCGCGCGAACCGGGGCTTACGCAACCCGAACAGGAGCGGGTTGGTGTGGATGTTCTGCACCGCCGCGGTGACCTTCAACGACCCGTGCACCAGGATATGCGGCTCGGCGGCTCCCTCCACAGTGAACCGCACTGTGCTCTCCAGCCCGGTCTCGGTGTTGCGGCTCTTACCGACCGAGAAAGGAGCAAAACTCAGCACCAGCGAAGTGAAGAACCCCGTATTTTTATTCGGATCGCCGGCACCGTTGGTGGCGCCGGTCGCGTCGGTGGTGGCCGGGGAATCGAAGGTGGTCGGGGACAGGGCGAACACCGTCTGGAACCTGCCTGTGGCACCCCGCCCCCTGCCGGCGGTGAACCCGCTGGACGCGATCTGCTCGACGGTCAGCTTCCGATACTCCTGCACCGTCGTGTCCAGCCGGTCCACCGACGGCTCGACCGACAGCTGCACCGAGACCTGCTCGACACCCACGCGCCGTTGATGATCGAGCCCGGTCACCAATTTGCCCCGGATGAACAGGCTCGGATCGTCGGTGAACGCCACCTCCGACAGCTGATGCGCGATCGACTCGTCGATCGCGCCCGGCTCGAATTTGAAGATCAGATCCGGTTCGGCGCCCTCCTTCAACCGGGCGTTCACCGCCTTGGTCGCCAGCTCCTTGATCATGTCCTGAATCTCGCCCACCCCGGACATCGACACGATCATCGCCCGCTCCGGAACACGCGAGGCCGCTTCCAACGGCTGCGGGCCGATCTCACGCGCGGTCGCCGGGTCGAACGGCGACACCTCCCTCGGCGGCGGAGGCGGCTGCTCGCTGGTCAGATTCTTCGACACCACGAACTGCAGCGTGGAGGTCCGGGTCAGCTGCTCCGGTGGCACCGCCGCGGTCACCTCATGCGACCTAGGGACATGCTTGCCGCGTTTGCCGGGCAGCACGCGCCGCAGACCCGCGTTCTGCGTCGACGACGAGAGCACCTTCAGCCGGAAGGTGACATCGGAGGAGAACCGGACAAAGCTGGACGAACCCAGCTCGCCCTTCTCATCGAGCGTATCGCCCCGTTTCCAGTCGACATTGCTGCCCGAACTCCGATTGACACTCACCGACTCCGACTTCGTCCACGTACCCGTCGGCCCGGCGACGAAGTACATCGGGGCATGCGGAATCGCACGCACAATGGCACGCAGCTGAGGGAAGGCGAGCGAGGCCGTCCGGTCGGTGGACGAACTCTTGGTGACCGACTCCAGGTCCTTCGTCCGCAACGTCTGGGTCGTGTCCTCAGCCTTGATCTCGGGGCCGTCCCGCATCGACCCCAGTTCGCCACGCAGCACCACGGTGAAGCGGTAGTTGTGGCCGAACTTCTTGTGCTTCAGGTGGATCTTGAGCCCCTTCTCGCTGAGAATGAGGTTCATCAACGCCGTGATCTCACGGGGGGACAAGGTCTTCCGCAACTCCGCATCAGGCGAGAGCAACGCCGCGATCTTCGGAGTGAGCAGGCTCCGGCTGACACCGAACGCCTCAAGCGCCTTGGTGAAGAACCCCGGCCTGGCGATCGTGGGATCATCGAACTGCTTCAAGAAGTCACTCGAACTCAAATAGTAACGCTTGCGCAGCTCCGGCGGGATCTGCCGCAACATCGGCACGATCGTCTCGTAGAACCACGTCGTGTCATCCTGCGAAACACCCTCGACCCGGCCCGGCACATACTTGCGGTGCTCCATCTCCGACGGCCCGTAACGCACCCGGTCATCGCCGGAACGGAACTCCTCACCGGACTCCATCCCGGGCTTGCCGATCCGGTCCACCTGCCCTGCCGGCGCCGACAGCTGCGCGGTCACCGCGCCATGCAGCGGCCTGCCCTTCTCACCGATCGGACGCACCTGCAGCTCATAAACGACCTGGACGTCCTTCACGTCCTCCTTACCCGCCAGAGCGTTCTTGACCGCAGTCGACCGGGTCGAGGCACGCCCATGCGTCTTGCCTTTACTCGTACCGAAACTCGCCCCTCCGAAAAGCTTCACGACAGGAGGCAGAATATTCGCACCCACACCCACACCCAGCTCAAGACCCCACTTGCGGCTGACCGCCTTCTCGTCCGAGTTTTCGAGGTGGGCACGATCGGTGTCGGTGATCTCCCGCTTGGCACCGTCGCCGACGACGTAGTACTTCGGCACCAGACGTGCTTCCAGCTGCGTCACCCGGGTGAAGAACTCAAAACCCCTGGCGTTGCGGCCCTTATACAGCGGCGGCGAACGGAACCAGCCGGCCTCCGCATGCGGATACGCCTCATTCGCCGACTCCCGCCGCAGCTCGGCCAGCAGATTCTCCTCGCCAAGGAACTGCTGAAGCAGCTCCCTGCCATACGAACCGACGGCGAACACCTTGTCGTACTTCTCGCCGTACTGCGCACGCAGCTGATCGACGACCTGACCGAAGAAGTCCTTACTCGACGGCGCGTTGTGCACCACCACAATCTCGGGAGCGTACTTGGACGGCAACTTCGCATCGGGCTCAAGACGGTGGATACCCTGTTCGGCAAGCGCGGCCTGATCCGCCAGCTTGATCGCCAGCCCCGGCACGCCATCGCGCGCGACGGCCAGCACCGCGGGAGCGGGATCCGGGGTAACGGCCCGCTCGATCGGAACCGACACATTCACCATGCCGACGCCACGAACCTCACCGCCCGGACCACTGTGCTCCGAGGTCACCACCCTGTCGCTCTCGTCACGCAACGACGCGACAACCCACATCGGCGCCTCGACGGTATGCATCGCACCCAGATCGACCTGATAGGAATTACCGAATTCCGCCTTCAACCGGGTGTCCTGCGGCTGATCCGGGGAAATCTGCAGACGCGGAGTGGCGATCACCATCGGACCCACAGGCGTCATTGACGAAACGGTAAACCCGACACTGTTGTCATGAAAAACACCGTCATTACCGGAAACTTCGTGCTTATCCTTCGACTTCAGCGTCGTCGCATTCGTCTTAGATTCCTTCAGCGGCTTCAAACCCGGGTCATCAATGCCAAACCCGGTCCGCAACTTCAACTCGTAAATCTCGCCCTCGACCGTCGTGAGCGTGAGCCGCTTACCCTCACCGACGAACTGCTGCGGCTTCACATCCAGCTGCGCCTGGAGAGCGTCGAGATTCTTCCACCGCACACCGGGAAGGAGCCTGGCCAGCAGATCCTCCAAGGAAACCTGCACGAGCGTCTTGTTCACCGTGGTCGAACCCGCGGCACGATTGTGCCGCACATAATCGGGAACATGCTCGCGGATATATTCCGCCGTCTTCTCCGGCGACTCTTCCGTGCCTCCGCCGGTCCGCACAGCAGAATCGGCCACCGGCGTGTCCCCGGCGGCGCCCGACGCCCCCTCCGACACCGTCCGGACCGGCGCATCCACACCAGCCACAAAGTCCTCGGCAGCATCCGGACGACCGTCGATCTTCGCCTTCTTAAGCCGAAGCCTGCGAACATCAGAACCAGTCAACACCGGTGAACCATCCCCGGCAGCATCCGACGACCGTCCCGTCGGCCGCGTACTGGGCAATCCCGCAGACTCACCGGTCTCGCCGGCCGCATCTCGACGCGCCTTAATGCGAATCCTGGAAACAGTGCCATAGTGGATCAAGCCGCCGGACAATTCTGCAACCTTATGCTGACCAATGTCCACTGGAATCCCCAAAACCCACTCACGCACCAAATCACCCAAAAGCGAATTCTTGAACCGACCACCATGCTTATCCGTCGACAGCCCCCGCGCCTCCAGAAAATCCTTCAACGTAGCAAAACCTCCGCCACCCTCCCGCCACCTCAACGCCTCCCCCCAAACCTCATCCAAAATCTCCACAAAATCCCCATCTCCACCAAGACCCGCCTTACTCCGAATATCCGACACAGTGTTATAATGAACCAGGCCACCGGACAATTTCGCGACCTCGCGCCTGCGAATATCCACGGGCATACCCAAAACCCACTCGTGCACCAAGTCACCCACAACTGGATTCTTGAACGAGCCAGTTTTCGACTTTTCCGTCGAAACCTCTCGCGCCTTCAAAAGATCCTTCAACGTGGCAAAACCACCGCCACCCTCCCGCCACCTCAACGCCTCCTCCCAAATCTCATCCGAAATCTCCGAAAACCTCCCGACCACACCAGGGTCCGCCTTACTCCGAATCTCCGACACAGTGGAACTATGGACCAGGTCACCGGACAATTCCGCGACCCTACGCGCGACAACATCCACAGGAATCCCCAAAACCCACTCACGCACCAAATCACCCACAGCCGAATTCTTGAACCGACGACCAAGCTTCTCCGTCGATACCCCCCGCGCCTCCAAAAGATCCTTCAACGTGGCAAAACCACCGCCACCCTCCCGCCACCTCAACACCTCCCCCCGAACCTCATCCGAAATCTCCGAAAACCTCCCGC
>NZ_JBHYIQ010000003.1:61317-94145 GCF_042739895.1 Amycolatopsis sp. NPDC059021 | reverse complement strand
CAAAAGATCCTTCAACGTGGCAAAACCACCGCCACCCTCCCGCCACCTCAACACCTCCCCCCGAACCTCATCCGAAATCTCCGAAAACCTCCCGCCCACACCAGGATCCACCTTACTCTGAATCTTCCCAATAGAACGTCGAATAGCCCCAACAGTGGACGCACTAACCAGGCCACCGGACAATTCTGCAACGTCACGCACGAAAACATCCACAGGAATCCCCAAAACCCACTCACGCACCAAATCACCCACAGCCGAATTCTTGAACCGACGACCAGGCTTCTCCGTCGATACCCCCCGCGCCTCCAAAAGATCCTTCAACGTGGCAAAACCACCGCCACCCTCCCGCCACCTCAACGCCTCCTCCCAAATCTCATCCGAAATCTCCGAAACATCCCTGCCCACACCAATACCCGCCTTGCTCCGAACCCTGGAAGCAGTGGACTGTGTGACCAGGCCGCCAGACAATTCCACGACCTCACGCAGGTCTACACCCGCAGGAATCGTCAAAATCCACTCACGCACCAAGACACCGACAACCGGGTTCTTGAACAAACCATTTTTTGACTTCTCCGTCGACACCTCCCGCGCCTCCAAAAGATCCTTCAACGTGGCAAAACCACCGCGACCCTTCCGCCATTCCAACGCCTCCCTCCGAACCCCACCCGAAATCCCCACGAACTCCCCAGCCCTACCAAGACCCGCCTCACTTCGAACCCTGGCAACAGTGGGCTGATCGACCAAGCCACCAGACAATTCCACGACCTCACGCAGGTCTATATCCACAGGAATCCCCAAAACCCACTCACGCACCAAAACACCCACAACCGGGTTCTTGAACAAATGACCAAGCTTCTCCGTCGATACCCCCCGCGCCTCCAAAAGATCCTTCAACGTGGCAAAACCACCGCCACCCTTCCACTCCAACAACTCCTTCCACTCCTCATACGAAATCCCCACGGTCTCCCATGGCTCGACCTGCTGCCGCCGAGTAGCCGAGACAGAGGACTGTCCCACCGGTCCCCCCGCAGGCGCCTCGGATCGGCTCTGCTCGACCCCGTGGACCGACGCCCTACCCGGATCCAGCACAACCGACCGGGGCGCCGAGCCACCGTCCACATCGGAATCGTCGACATCCATCGCGTCCGAATCAGCAATCTCCGACTCGGAATCGACATCCATCGTCTCCGCTTCGGCATACTCGGACCCAGAATCGCGATCCGGCTGCTCGGCCAATCCAGCCGCCCGTACCAACTCCGCCAGTTGCTTCACCAAATCCAGCACTACCTCACGGGCATGCAGGCCAGGCAGATTGGTTCGACTCAACTGCCACAATCGCACCGCGACCTGATCCACCACCAGATCGAACGCTTCGCGCTCCCGCGATCGCCCACTCACCCCCGAAACGGGCAACACCTCGCTCACCAGGGTGGTCGCGGCATTCATCGACCGCGTCCACTCCTCCGCCTCTATACCCTCCGCTGCCCGAAGTCGATCCCAGTCCACCTTCGACAGCCGTAGCTTCCGCTCAACCGAAACATCCGCACCGGGCTCCGCTCCCGACTCCCCATCCTCCACTTCATCTTCCGCCTCCAACAACGACAGGTAATCGTCACCATAGTCCACAATAATCATTCCGCGCGGGTTCTTCCGCACATCAAACGCGTTGTCCAGCGCCACTACCGCCACCACCGGCTGGACCTGCGGCTTACCGTTCTTGCCATGAATCGTTATATCAAAACCAATAAACCCGGCGTTTACTCGATCCAAGTCAATGGCTCCCTCGTTTCCATCGAGAGGACTCGTCACAGCGGTATTCGCAAACGCCATGGAATCCGCCGCGCCCTCGGCGGCCATATCAATAGGAGCTCCAAGCTTTCCCTTGACCCGCGACCACTTACGCCGAGACCGTTTACGCCGACTCGTTCCACCCTTAATCTTGCGACGGCTCGAGAAGCCCATCGCCACCGTGTAGTGCGGGAACTCCGGATGCCGCTCCTCCCAGTTACGCACCGCCTCATCACTGTCCAGTACCGCCCCCAGGTACAACCCGAGAATCCGCCCATTGCGCAACGACGGACGCTCCTCCGCAAGCATGTCGGAGACCGGTTTGCGCAAGAACAATCCATGCTGCCCAACCAAGGCGTGCTCGTACCAAGAAACATCCCCGAACCGCACCACATCGGTACGTACCAGCGGCAAGGACAACGGCTCGCCCCGCATCCTCCGCCGAACCTCGTAGGCCACTTCCCGCTCCAACGACCGCTGTAACGCGGCCATACTTCCCCGCTCACCCCACTGCGACATGACATCGCCGGGACCATCGACAAGTTCCTGGAGCCGCTTCTCGCTCATCTTCATTGTCGCCTTGAGCTCGCCGAGATGCGTCAGCACTTCTGGGTGAACGCCACCATCCTCACCCGCGAAAGGCTCATAAACACGCCCCACCGGGTCCCGCCAATCACGCCACGGAGGCACATCATCCATCCCCGACATAGGAAGCACCCGATGCCCCGATGTTGGTTCGTCGGTGTCGGCTGGTTCTGAGGAATCGCTAGCAGCATCCGACGACTGCCCCGTCGGCCGTGCGCTGAGCAACTGCTCCGCCTCGCCTGTCGTGGGGGCGCCGCCGGGGAGCCCGGGCACGGCACCGGCGATACCGACAATGGTGACCTCCGAGGCGAGAAGACCCGAATTCCTCGGCCACGAATGCCCCTGACCGGCCGGGGTGCGACGCCACTCCCGCCAGTTGTCGTAAGCCATCCCCGCCGCCAACGCGACCTCGTCGCGGCTCGCGGTTGCCGGCAGCATTTTCCTGGCGGCCGAGACAATGTCCTCCCACACACGACCATCCAGCCCAAGCAACTCAGGCAACGATTCCGCATGCTCGGCGACATTGAAATCTCCAGCATCCGTGGCACCATCGATGCCGGCAGGAACCTTACCGGTTTCCCCGGCGACTTCCGGCCGCAGCTGACCAAGAATAGTCCCCATCAGCACCGCAAACGCCCTTTGCCGCACCGGGTCGCCACGCAGCCGGTCGATATGCCATATCACCGCTTCCCGAACGTTCTCCTCGAGACCGTCACCCAGCAGAACATCATCGAATACCTTCTTCGCCGCTTCCCGGCGCTCCGCACTGAGCACCGCATTTTCCGGCGCACTATTGACAATATCTTCGACTGTCCGTGTCAACCGGGTTGTGTCGAGGGTCAGGTGTGCGCCCGGCGCGATCACCTTCAAACCCCACGCGATCTGCTCCGCCAAAAACCGAGCCCGCCTCCAGCTACCGGTCTCCGCCAGCTTGTCACCGACCAGGCCCGCCACCCGGTCATACAACCCCCGCTCATACAACTCCGAAACCCGCATCGTATGTTCCAGAATCCACTCCACACCACGACCGGTATTCGGGAACAGCACCTTCAAATCAGCACGGTGGTTCTCCGGAAGCATCTCCGAGATATCGGCGGCAAGTTCCCGATTCCGTGCCAACGCGCCCTGCGCGCCGACCGGCTCCGCGTTCGCCACCTTCCGCAACCCCGCCAGTAACTCGACCGGATCGGTGACCTCGGCAACCAGCCTTTCCAACTCGGCATCCACCCGCCGCCGGGCCCGGTGTCGTAACTCCATCCCCTGAATATCCAGCTGACGCATCTGCTCCCGAACCAGCACATCAGTCGAGTGCCAATCACCCTTCTCCCAATGCCTATCCCACACATCCCGGTCATCCCGCCCATCCCACAACGTCCCGTCCCCCGCCACCCCCTTCCCCTTCCCCGCCGGCGACAACGGACGAGACGGAATCGAACCCACCCACCCATCCGTAATCACCACCACCGGCTTACCCACATTCCCCGAGTCCGCCCAGAACGCCTCAAGCCCCGCCTTCACCTCCGCCGCAGACCCCTGAATCGTCTCAACCCCAGCCGCAACACCCAGGTTGGCCAGCCACCGGTTCATCCCCACCAGCGGCACCCCCACCCGAGGATCCGTGAACGCCGGATCATGCAACAACAACTCGGTCCTACCATTCGGATTCTTATGATAGAAACCCACCGCCGCATGACGACCCAACTCCACCCGACCCGGCCGACCGAACTCCGCATCAGCCGCATGCGGCGAACTCGGCGTCAACGGCCCAGCACCAGCAATAACAAAAACCTTGAACGGCTCCACCCCCAACCGAGCCAACTCCGCCGCCCACACATGCGCCCGCACCTCACCACCACCATCAGGAAACTCGCCGGGCACCACACCCCCACCCAGCACCGACGAATACGTCAACCGCGACAACTGCGCCGACAACCACCGCGCATGATCCAACGACACCGGAACACGCCCACCCACACCATCAAAAACACCGAACAAGAAATCAACAAAAACACGCTCATCATCATCCCGATATAGACCCCGAACATCCTCATACAAATCACGGTCAGTGATCTTCCGATACTCCCGCCGCACCTCCGCCAACACCACCGGATCACGATCCAACCCCACCAACACCCCCACCACATCCCCGTAATTACCCGCACCCACAGCCCGCCGCAACACCGACACCGCCCCACCCCTACCACCACTCACCCGCTCAAACGGCTTCACACCCAACAACTGCAACGCCCGCTCACCCGCCCCACCCCCCAACCGACCCTCCACCACCGCCAACTCCACCAACGCCCCCACCAACCTCAGCAGCTCAACGTCACCTCCCCGAAGCGCCTGCCCCAACACCACAAACAAGCCTGAAACATCAACAACCCCCGAACCCACCAGCGAATCCAGCACCCCCCGGTACCCCACACCACCCCAACCCGACAACCCGACAATCCTGGTCACGCCCTCGAGCGAGTCATTACTAGGTGCCTTCGACCCACGCGTCACAAACCACGCACTTCTCCTCTGCAGTGCCTTCGCCAATGATTTTGTTCCCCTGCCGCCATGCGGCAGCCGGTAATACTCAGCAACAACCGCACCCAGTTCCACATTCGACAGCCCCAACGCCGCAGACAACTTGATCAGGCTCGAATATGGCAACACAACCTTCTCCGTCACCAGCGAATCCGAGGCCAGAAACTTCTCGATAATCGTTCTCACGCCTGCCGACTTCTTCGCGCTCCGCAAGGCATCGACTGCCTCGATAATCTTGTACAAATTCTCCATCGAGATGCTCTCAACAACAGCACCTCTAGCCCCATCAGTAGGCCGCCCGTCCTCACCAAGAAAACCCAGCGCTGCCAGCTGCGCATACCCAAGACGAATCTTGTCAACAGTACCGACCGACGGAACCTTGCCCGTGGCACGGGTCAACAACGCTGCTATACGACTTCCGCCCCCGCCTTTGCGCTGACTCTTGAGTTCTTGCTCAACAGAGCGGACTGCGTTCTCCAACTCCCAGGGGTACCCAAGGAGTCCAGTTGCTTCCCCGTCAACGCCTTGAAAGACACTATTCTCAAATCTCTCCACGTAGTCCTTAATAATGCGCGGAGTCGGCAAGTATCGACGTTCGATGAACGTATTACTGGGCGGCAGCCCATCGACAGCCGAAGCCGAGTTTTCCATCAGCTTCCCGCGAATAATATCGGCCTTTTCCGCAGTCGTCGCGCCATGACCCCCCTCAGGCAACCTTCTCAAAAAGTAGAGAATATAGGCCCCTACCTTCTCCGGGACACAACTTACGATCGGAGGGATTTCCCGGTAATGACGCGCCAGAACAGCGAGAACCTGAGAGCGGGCCACGACCGATCGAGACGGGTCCGCCGCGACCACGCGACGAACAGCATCACTGGTCGGATACCCACCATGGTTTTCTCGTTTGAGCCGATCGTAGGTGGCGACGATGTTCTGCTCGGTCAGTTTATCCAAGAACAGATTAGAAGTGTTGTGTATCGATCCTCGGCCTCCACCGGCGAAATGGGAGTGCGTTTCCTCGCGGTCAAGCAACCGCAATGGACCCGAACCCAGGAAACTCCGCGCCTTCTCCAATTCGGCTTCATCCAGTCCGCCCCCGTCAACAAGAGCCCACAACTGGACAAGATCCATCTCAGCACGAAAACGATTGCCAGAATCAACCCAATCCTGCACGGATTCGATCAGCGCATCCACCCCAGGCTCACCGAAAACAACATCATCCATCGGATCACCCCACGCGAACTCACCCCCCTGAACATCCAGATCGGCGGGCTCAAGCTCCACACTGGCCTGCCGCGCCAACCTCGACGCCACATCCGCCTGAGTCAATTCGGACTGCTGCGCGCCCTCGTCGCCTGATCGCTCCGAGGGCTCCTGGTCGGGCGCGTCGACGCCTGCCAGGTAGTCCCCGGCCGCACCGGTGTCCATGGGGTCACCGGCGAGGAGGTCATCGAGCATTTCATCGAGCGTCTGACCAGACCACAGATCGAGCTGACGTCCCTGCGAATCGACAGCCAGCACGGAGTAGTCGAAACCAGTCGGGAACGGTGCGTTCAAGTCGGTCGTGGACACGAACCACGCTTCGTCAAATTCCTGTGGCCGAGTCCGGGAATGCCTCAGAACGATCGCGCCGACCATATTTCCCGAGGCTGCGGTCTGACGCAACACAGCCGAAACCTCAGACTCGAAAACCGGTGTTGCCAAGGACGGCAGCGAACGTGCCATACTCTCCGGACCAAACGCGCTCAACCGTGAGCAAAGAATCTTCCATGCCGCGTCACCATTCAGAATATCTTTCCACGCCGAACCAACAAGAGCCCTTATCATCTCCGGCGGAATACTCGCCAGCTTCTCCGGCCGCATGCACATCAGAATCTCCGGCGGTATCCCCTCCAGAGAAATTCCATGCTTCAACCGGAACATGACACGGCGATCCAGCTGCTTTCCCACGAACCGCACCTGCTCCGGCAACTCCGGCGAATCCTCCAGCAACCTCCACGCCATCTCGGCAAACGACGAGTCATCGGGAACAACACCTTCATCCCACTCGTTCACCAAGCCCAACTTCACCGCACGCTCCACCTGACCGCGCAACCACTCTCCCGAGAGAGTCGCCGTCACACGATGACCCCACCGAAGTGAAGGATTCTTCTTCTCCCTCTTCAGGTAGTATTCAACAGAGTGAGGGGCGACAATTCCCATCGTAAAGGTGCGTATTTTTTCTGCCCCGAGTCCACTTCGAACGAGACGCATGGACAACTCCCACAGCAGATCTCGCTCAATAGGCGTCCTTGCGTCCATGCGTCCCCTGGGGTGCAGGATTGCACGCCGTTCATCGCCTTCCAGGAACGGCGTGCTCTCATCAACCTCCGAAGCCCATTTCATCAATTTTTGCCATTGAGATTCCGATGGCCTGCCCGCGAACACGCCGTCGTCGTCGGTTTGTGCATTTACCACAGACTCCGGAGTGAGATAGTTTTCATCGTCAGCTTGGCCAGAAATACAGGATAACTGCAAGGATTTACGCCGCGCTTCCGTAGTTCTCCATGAATAGGGAGCGAAGTCTATCTGGTTTTCCTCAACCCATCGATCAAAATTTTTCGACAGCCAATCTTTGTCATTCCACATACTGACCGACCATGCGCGCAGCAGTTCTCGCTCCCAAAAACGCCCGGGCGACAACAAGGACTTGTAGGGCACATTGAACGCATGACCGGGGAGGTCGCCCCACATCTTCAAGATCTTTATGTACTCGAGAAGCGTCTGCGCGCCCTCGTCACCGGGACGCCACTTCTTGAAATTCTCGACGAACTCCGGACTGATCCAGCGGCTGTACTGATCCCGGTGGTACGGATGTCCGGTGGCGGGATTGGTGCGCGCCACCTCGGACCCGGTGCCCGAGGGGCCGGGCGTGGGTGACCTGCCGGCGAGGTAGTCGTCGGTGGCTTCGGGGCGGTCGGTTGTCTCGGTCCGGCGTAGCGCGACGGCGCGGCGCGTGGCGGTGGAGTTCTGCGGCGAAGTGTGGCCGGGCGCGGCGGTCGCCTCTTCGGGGGAGGTCGTGCGTCGCTTGACCGGCTGGATCATCAGGCCGGTCGCTCCTGCCAGCCAGGGGATCTTCCCTGACTGGGTGTCGAAGTAGGCGGCCGTGCCGTCCGCATTGCGGGTGACCCGTACCACGTGGGTGGCGCCGTTGGGCATGGCGGCCCGGACGTGCGCCAGGCCTTCGCCGTGTGGTTGGAAGAGCAGGTACTGGTCGATCACGGCACGCTTGTTCACGGCGTGGAACGGGCCGTGCAGATCCTCCAGGATCTTTCGCGGCTCGCCCCGTGGCTGGCCCGCCTGGCGTGGTGGGGCTGGTTCGGCCTTGTGCAGTTCACCGGTTTCTTCGGTCTTCAGGGCCGCGATGTTGGCACGCAGGCAGTTGTCCCGGTGCCCGGGCACACCGGCCTCGAACTCCTTCGCGTTGACGCCCTTGAGGTGTCCGAAGTACTTCGCGGCATGGGCGTTGGCCTCCTCCTGGGTGTCGAAGTCCTCCCGCGCCCGCACCCTGTTTGCGTCCCCGTCCACCGGGACCCCCACCAGATTCGCCGGGGTGCCGGGGAGCAGCCGGCGGAAGGCGGTGTCGCCCATGGTGAGGGTCTCGCGCTGGACGAACTCGTCGAAGGCCAGCGGGGTGAGGCGGGTGACGCCGAGCTTCGCGGGGTCGCTGACCACGAACAACGGTTTCCCGGCGTGGTCGCGGGCGGTCCGCACCACCAGCTGACGATCCGCGGCACTGACTACCACATCCCCGGAATGCTGTATCGCGTCCCAGAACCGGGCACGCTGCCCCGCGTCCCGGCTCACCTGGGCCAGCGGAGCCCGCTTGAGACCGAACTGCCCGCTGGTCTCGTGCCAGGTCGCCGGGGACAGGCTCGCGGAGATGTCCTCGAAGTAGGTCGGCGCGTGCGCGCTCTGCGACCGCCGACGGCGACGGTCCACAGTGGCCACCGGCGCGGCCAGCAACGCACTCGCCCGATGCGCGCCGGGCACGAGGGTCCGGGTCAGCACCGGCCGGAGGCCGCTGCCCGGGTCCGGCTCGATGGCGGCCAGATCCTGCATCACCCTGCCCCACCGGGCAGTCAACTCCGCCCACGCCGCCGGGCCAGCGTTGCGCGACACCAGGTCCAGGGCGGCCTGCTCGATCCGGCCGAACTCCCTACGCGCCTCGGCGACCCGCTGCCGCGCCTTCTCCTCCGTGGTCCGGCCGAAGGGCCAGTCCCGCCGTGCGAGTTCCGCGGGGTCCCCGGCCGCGATGCGGCCCTCGACCCGGCGGGCCAGTTCCCGGCCGGTGTGCAGCAGCCCGGCCAGCGTCGGCACCCGGTTGCGCACCATCGTGTTGACCGCGGCGGCCACACCGGTATTGAGGAAGTACTGGTCCTCGTGCCCGGTCCCGGCGAACAACGCGTTCGTCATCGCCGCCGGGTTGTCCGCGAGCTTCCGGAACAGCTCCGAGGACCGCACTGCCTTCCGCGCGGCCGGTGCCAGCCCGCTCAGCCCCAGCCGCGCCAGCCGCACCGGCATCGGCTCGCCCGCCCGGTACCCGGTACCCGCCACCATCGACCGCGAGTCCTGGAACGGGTCCTCGCCCCGCCCCAACGACTCGCCGATACTGGTCAGCAGCGCTCGCAACCGCTCCGGCGTCAACGGCTGCGCCACCCGGCGTTCCACCACCGCGGATCCGTCCAACCTCCCCCGGGTGTGCTCGGTGTGTTCCCGCACCGGCACCTGCGACGCCACCAGCACCGCGTCGTTGATCAATCCCCGCAACCGCTTCCGCAACCCCGCCTGATCCTCGGGCAGAACCTTCAACGCAACATCCAACGCCCCCAGCAGGTTGTGCACCCGCTCGTCATCCAGCACCTCAACCGTGTAATCGGCCAGCCGGCCATCCCCAGCCAACGCCGACAACTCCGCCAACCGCGCAGCCAGCCCAACGTGGTCCAGCCCCAACTCCAGGCCCTCGAACGCCGCCTCGTAGGACCGCAGCACCGAACGCGGTTCCGCGACCGGCGCCACGTCACCACTCGCCTCGGCAGCGCTCGGCTCAGCAACACTCGCGGCGTCGTCGTCACCACGATCACTGACGTCGTAGAGCGACTCGCCATCCACCGCGGGCGACTGGTCTTGCCCGGCCGAGACCGTCCCTTGTGGACGGCCCACCCGGGCATGCGCCAACGCGGTACCGAACATGACACGCAGCGCGTTATACGCCGCATCACGGGTAACGGCCCCTTCGGGAACAACCAGTTCCCCGGCAAGCGCCTCGAGATCCAATGCCGCACGCAACGCCCGGGTATCCGGGCCCTCACCGGGAACGTCCCGCTCGAGGTAAGCCTGCATCGCCAGCGCGGTCAGCGCCACATCGTGTACCGGCAACCGGCGCTCCAGCTGCTCGGGCAACAACCCCTCCGGCGGCAGGAAACGCCCGTCCCGCACCATCCGGTTCCGCCACTGCTCCAGCACCCGGGGAGACACCTGCGCGGCGCTGTCCACCAGGCCGACCACCTGCGTCTTCAGGTCGGACACCGACGGACGCTCGGTACCGGGCTTCCGATCCCCGTGCGGCACAGGCGACTCATCCGGTGCCGGCGACTTGTAGCGCGGTGGTTCCTGATAGGACGGCGGTTGCCGCAACTCCTCAACAAGATCTTCGAGACCGAGCCGCTCGAAGGAGCCCGTCAGCAGCTGTTCCGCGACCCCCCGCGCCGCCACCCGCGACTGCTCCGGACTCTCGCCCTCCACACGCAACCGGCCGAGCACCGCACCCGTAACACGCCCATACAAACGCTCGATCTGAGGAGCGAACCCCTCACCGCCGGACAACGGGCCATCGAGCAACTCATTGAGCGGCAGATCACCCAGGATCTCCCGCAACGCCGCCGCATCCTCCGCGGTGCGCTCACCAACCGGGGCAAGCCCCAGTTCCCGCTCATGCTCGTGCTCGTATCGCGCGATGCCGCGCAGCCAGCCAGCGTCCTCGGCCCGTTCCAGCCGCTCCAACACCTCAGGCCACAGCGGCGCGTAGCCCTCGCCCTCCAACGCGGGGAACGCGCCCAGGTTGTTGCTCAGCCGCAGCCGCTCCGCCCGCGCCCGCAACGACGCCACATCCTCCGACTCCCACGCCCCCAACGGAGTGTCGCCCTCGACGAGCCGCTCGGCCAGCAACGACACCAGCCCATCATGGAAGAACTGCCGGACGTGTTCGTCCAGCCCCATGGGCACGCCTTCGGACAGTGCACCCACCATCGCCTCGGCAGCCCTCACCGCGGCGTTCGTACGAACATCCCCCTCGCCTGCGCTCCGCAACCGCGCCTCGGCGGACTCGATCCGCTCCCGCCAATCCGACCTGGCACCCTCCGCCTCGGCGACAACACTCTGCATCCGCTCGAACTCGGCCCGAAGATCCGCCGCCAGCCCTACCGCGTCCTCGCCACGTGCCAAGGCCGAGCGGACCGACTCGACCCGGTGCGCCCACTCCCGCTCCCGCCGATCGTCCGGCAGTCCATAACCGGGCGTCGCCACAGGACGGCCCCCCAGCAAGCGCTCCGCCTGCTCAGTGAGACCTCGACTCGCGTCCTGACCCGCGCCGATCTCCGCCTGGGCCCGATACAGCATTTCGTCGTCCGTCAGCGCCCGCGCCGCCTCCGCGTCAAAGGCGTCCCCGGTGGCGTTCTCACGTCCGGCGTCCTCCACCGGCCTCTTCTCGACACGGGGCGCAGACGGTGCCACTGTTTCCGGCTGCCCCGGGGCGGGCGCGCTCAGTTCCGGGTGCCTGTACAGCAACTCGCCCGCCGACCGGGTGTAGTGCCGCTCGCCATCGACAGACCCGCGCAACAGCTCAGCGTCCTCACGCAACTCCGCCGTATTCGCCCACGCCACGACCGGTGACTGACCACCAGCGAGCAACTCCGCCAGTGTCGATACGAGGCCCTCGTGGAGGAATTGCCGCGCATCATCGTCCACAGAGGAATCACCGGAGGGCAGCGTTCCCACCATCATCGTGGCCCTGCCACGAGCGAAGTTCACAACGGCCTCGGGAAGCCTGGCGAGCTCGGCGTCGGCCTCTACGACAGACTCCGCCCATCTGACCATTTTCTGGGCGCCCAGACCGACCTCGGAACTGGCGACGGAAGCGACGTCGGAATCCACCCCGGCGACGTAATCCTCAGCCGCGTCGTCCCACTGCCCCGTCGCCTGCGGCACGGTCGCCGACACCCACCGTTGCAGCCGCCCGGCCAACTCCACCAGACCATCCGGCCCGAACGCCACGCCCTCGAGGGCATACGCATAGGCCGCCACTGCCGCTTTCTGGCGTGAGGACTCGGCATCGCCGGCACCATTAAACGCCCGCCACACTTGTTCGGCCGATGCCAGCACCTGACGCCGGTACGACGGGTCGAGACCGTTCAGCCAACCCCCTGCATGGGCCACGAACCCAGACAACCGCTCATGCGACCAACCCTCACTCCCCACACCCGGGTCATTCGGAAGCACCGGCTCCTTCACAGCGGCCGGAGTCGGGGCCGGTTCACCGGGTTCCCGGCCCGACAATGCCTCCCACCGCCGCCGGAGCTCATCCGACTCCCACACCATCCCAGGATCGACGGCGTCCCCGGCGACGGACGCGACATCGGAATCCACCCCGGCCGCGTCGTCGACGACGCGTGGCCGCGGCGGCAACGGAGGCCGCTCCTCCGACGAGCCCACACCCTCAAACCCACCACCACGCCGCGGCGGCAACGGAGGCCGTTCGTCCGACAACGAATCGGCAGGCTCTATCTCGTCCGATTCTTCCCGCATCGAATCCCGTCGCGGGGGTGGTCGCGGCGTCTGCGGTGACGTACCGGCGTCCTCGGTCTCCCGGCCGGAGCGCTCCTCCGGTGGGGCGTTCGGCTGCGCGTCGGTCGATCGCTCGATACCCCTGGCACGGTCGGCTTCGGCCTGCAGTTCGGGCACCAGGTCGCGCACGTCCTGTGCGGCCCGGTTCAGCATCTCGTGGTTCTCCGGCGTCGCCTCTTCCTCGTGCTTGGCGACCGCGTCGGTGTACTGGATAGTGACGAACTCCGCCTTTTCGTTGCGCGAAGCCCTGAAGAGTTTCTCGTCGAGCGAAGTGTAGTACCCGAAATTTCCCTTACCACCGCTGCGGGCCAACCGGTTCTGAGTCTGGATATCGACGACCGCCGAAACCTCGGAATGCGCGGTTGCCCGACCTACAATATCGTCCGGGAAGTCTTCACCACGAGTGGTCATCATGTTGAAGACCTTGGTCTTGACCTTGCCGGACCCCTTTTTCACCCCCTCGATCTCGTTCTTGAAGTCTTCGCCGCGAGTGATCCTCCCATTGAATGCCTCGCCCTTGTCCTTGCCGGACTCCTCTCGCAACCCCTCGATCTCGTTCTTGAGGAATTCCCTGCGGTTGACCCCTTGTCGCACGATCTCCTGGGCGTCGATCGCGTCGTGCTCGACACCCAATTCATCGAGCTGCTTGGACAGTTCCTTTACCAAGCTGTTCTTGTGTGCCCAGAAGACCCACGGCTTCTCATTCCCAGCCTCCCGCGCGTCACGGACCTCTTCAGCCATGGCACGAAGCTTGCTCCGAGTGTCGATACTGACATGATCGGGCTCGATCTCAAGCCGCGAATGGTAGTAGCGCGGGATATCCTCGACGTGACCGGAATGGCCAAGCTCCTGAAACCGCTTCCCCATACCCAGCGCGGTGCCGGACGCGCCGTAAACCGCGACGAAAATATCATTCGAGAAGATTTCGGCGTTGGTGATGCTCTTGACTTTCTTCTCGCCCGTCGCATGGTCGGTATCCGGGTTGTCACGGATCGTCAGCCCATGCAATGCCTCGAGGACCTGGGAAATACCGTTGATGCGGGTCTCGCTCCCGGTCTCCGGGTCGGTCAGCGGTTCATGCGTGAATTCATCAAGGTGGTGAAGTTTGCGCTGGTCATCGATGATGAAGTCGTCATCCAGCTTATAGTCGTAGTACCCGATGGCCGTCCGCTCGAGCTGCTCCAACTCCTCCTTGTTCAGCGGCCCCCACAGTTTCTCCGCCCGGTCACGCCCGGCTTCGGTGAGCCCCGGTGTCGGCATGAACGGCTGCTCCGGGTCCCGGCCGAAGTGGACCTCGGTGAGCTCACCGGTCTTGAGTTCACTGAGGAAACGGTCCACCCACTTCTGGATCGGTTCCGCGACCTCGCGCGGCGCGGGACCCGCGGTACCTTCGGACAGGACCATCCTGCCGTTGGTCAATACCAGCGCCTCATCGGACTCGTCGATGATGGCCACGAACCTCGTCGGTCCGTCACTCTCGGGCCGCTGACCGGGGAAGTGACCCTGCTTGAGCTTGGTGAAGCCGATGTCATTGGGGGTGCCGATATAGATCGTGGGCTTGCCATGCTCCGGTGCGGGCGGCGGGTTGTCGGGGTCCATCCGGTGCACGTCGAAGCCCAGTTTGTGCAGCAGTTGCTGGTAGAGCTCGAACTCACGGTCAGCCAGATTCCGTCGAGTGGTGACCAGATAAGCACCGTCCACATTCTCACGGAGCGCCTCGAAAACCGCCGAGGCGAAGAACGCCCACGTCTTACCCTCACCAGCCGCCATGTTCGCCCAGTGCCGGTCGCTGAACTGGTGAAATGTAGCAAGCTGGGTAAACCGCAGCGAAATACCCTTTTCCCGGCGCACGAACTCGTAGATCGCCGCCAGCCGGTCCCGCTCGATCTGCGCGCCTTCCCCACGCCGCAGCAGCGTCTCCCGCAACTCATCGAAACTGATATTGGTGAGACGGCGGTCCTCGGGCACGTTCGGGCCGGAACGGCCCTCGATTTCGTGCAACGTCCGCACCGCGTCATTCGCGCTGTCTAGACGATATGCCTTGTTCGCGCTCGCGAACCACGACTCGAAGGTCCTCGGGTCCGCGTGTTTGACCCAGTCGCCCTCCGGAGTGCGCAGGTACTCCTCAGGTTCGGAGAGCCGCTTTCCGTCCTCTCCCAGCACCTTCCGGTAAATCATCGGCTCGCCGAGCTGGCCCTCCACCTCGACCTTGGCCTGATCCAACACCACTTCGTTCTCACGGCCCAGCCTCACGACCGTCCCATCACGCAACGTCAACGACACCTCGTCGTCGAGCTTGGTGAGGATGACATCAGGCCGCCTGTTCCCGGTCTCCTCCCACACCCGGTGCTCCCGGCCATACGACCAGTTCCCATCACGACCACGCTCATAGCTGATGCCGTCCGGAAGCACGATCAGGTGTGGCGCACCATTCCGGTCGACCTGCGCCTTCGCCCCGGACGGCACCTCAACCCTGAGCGATTGCCCATCGCGGTCGCGCGCGACGAACGAGCCGCCTTGCTCCGCGACATGCCAGCCGTTGTCGTCGGTGCGCCAGCTCGTCCCGGTCGATTCCTCATGCAGCGAGTGCCCGCCGAGTCCACCGTTCTCGGGGGGTGCGTCCGGCAGGTGGTGACTCGCGAGTGTCTGTGCGGCAATGGGATCCACCACCGGCACCGGCTGGTCGTGCTGATCCTGATGCCGGCCAGGGTGAGCGGCGTCCCCCGTGCCGACGTTGGGCCGCGACGGCAACACCGGCTTCGGCTTGCCGTCCGGGCCGAGGCCGGTGTGACTGCTCGACACGCTGGGAGTGCTGCTGCTGGTTTCCGGCCTTGGCACGGGCGCCGAAGGCCCGGGCGGCCGGGTGGTGTCCTTGCCACCGAGTGACGTCGCGACCTCGTCGCTCCCGCCGCCCATCGAGCGCCCCGGCCCCGCGGGCTGGGAGGTGGCCTTGGGTGAGTTCGGGCCGGATTCCAGCGACAGCGGTGCGTCCGGCGTTCCTGGACGGGAATGATCTTCCGGCCCGTCCTTGGCCGGGCCGGTATCCCCGAACGCGTCGTCGGCCCGCCATGGCGCCGTCGGCGACTCCGCCGACACCTTAGAGGGGTCCAGCTTGAAACCCGGTGTGAAGGCTTCCTTCGGTGTCTCCGGACCGAGCGTGGCCTCCAAAGCGGCTTTCGTGTCCACCGTCAGCTTGGGCCGGGCCCCCGGGGCGGGGGGAGCAGGCGGCACAGTGCGGCTGTCAGGCGCGGCGGCTGGTGTGGAACGGGCCGGCGGCGCCTGCTGTGTGCGTTCGGCGGGCGGCGCCGCGGCGTCGTGTCCGGGTGCGATGGGGGTCGGCGACGCACCTTCGGGATAGACCGGCGCGCCCTCGGGATAGGCTGGCGCGCCTTCGGGGTGAGCCGGGGCGTCCTTCCGGCCGGCGTTTTCGGCAGGGGGCGGGCCTTCCTGATTCCTCAGCTCCTGCTCTGGCGAGCCGTCGGATGCGTGCTGCTGTTCGTCCTTGGTGTGCGGTGAGAAAACCTCGCCCACCGAATTCTTGTGCTCTGACGGCGCGGCGCCACCATCGTCACCGGCCTGATAGCCAATGGGGTGCTGGCTGGAAACGCCGTTCTCACCGGCCTGATACCCAACAGCATGCTGACCGGAACCACCATTCTCACCAACCTGATAGCCGACAGGATGCTGACTGGAACCGCCATTCTCGCCAACCTGATAGCCGACAGGATGCTGACTGGAGCCGGAGCCGTCCTGGCGCACCGAGGGACTTTCCAGCGACGTGCCGTCCGGGCTGCGCTGGTCACCACCGAGGAAGCTTTCCAGCGAAGACGATCGCCCTTGGCCTGCCGCGTGCCCGTTGCCCTGCTGTGACTGCCCCTCCTGGCCCGGCCGGAATTCCCCGTTCCCACCGTGCGCACCACCCTGCCCGGCACCACCATGAACACCACTCTGCCCGGCACTGCCGGTCCCCACCGACCTGCGCCACGGTCGCCGGCCGGGGTCCTGAGCGCTCTGCTCACCGCTGGAACCCGTGTCCTTCTCACCACTGGAACCGGAGTCCTTCTCACCACCGGCACCAGAGCCGGACTCGGACTTCTCGCTCCAGGTCGACGGGTCACGCGGCGATCCGGTCCATGGCTCTTTCGCCAGGGACGGTGTACCGCGAAAGTGAGCCAGCATCCCCAGCATGCCCGCGGTCGACACTTCCCAGCCGTTGCCGCTCGCCGCGTTTCCCAGCATCGAAGTCAGGACGCCCAGACCCAGCTGCGTCCCGACATACAGTCCCTGACCGCCCAGCCGCCAGCGTCGCCCGAACACCGTCGCCTTGGGGTCTTCCCACTCCCGCACCTTCATCGCGGCCTTCTTGGCCGCCTCTTTCGCCTCCGCGGCCTCCGCGGCCGCCCCATCCGCCTTGCGCTGAACCTCCGGTTTGGCCCCCTCGGTCTTGAGATTCTTGAGGTTTTTCTGAGCCTCGTTGACCCGGTTCACCGAGTTCTGCAGTGCCTTCTCCGCCGCTTCCCTGGCTGCGACATCCACTTCCCTGGCACCGGCCGCGATCCCCTTGCCTGCCGCGTTCCCCACGCCGAACCCGGCGCCGCCGAGGCCACCCATCAGAGCCATGTGGCCGACCGAGTTCCAGTCGATCCCCTCCCGGTCACCGGTGATGTTCTGGCCAACCTGGATCGTCAGGTCCGCCCCGGCCATGATCCCGGCGCCCATCGCGGCGTTGACCACGATCTCCTTCGCCACCGACTTCGTGAGCTGGGTCCACGAGGTCTCCGCCAGCTTCTTCTGCAGGGCGATCAACAGCCGTTTCAGCAGCGACCCCGCCGCCGCCTCGACCGCCGGGACCGCAAGCGTCCCGACGATCGTGGCCGTCAGTTCCGCGATCGTGACGGCCGCGATCCCCATGAACAAGACGCTCAAGGCCATGGTCTTGATCAGGTCCGCCCTGGCGTTCTTCACCTCTTTCGCCAGCCCGCGGTCGGTTTCGCGAAGATGCGCGACCTGCTGCAACGCGATGTTGCCCGCGATCCCCATCGCGGACCCGGTCTCTCCCACCAGTCCCTCGCGTACGCCGCGGATAAGCTGCGGCAGCTTGTCTTCGAGCGTCGCCAGATCCGCGTCCAGCTGGTACAGCACGTCGGCCATGTCCTTGAGCCCCTGCAGGGAGCCCTCGGGCCATTCCATCGCGATCAGCTTCAGGAACTTCTGCACCACGGGCGGGACATGGTTGACCTCGGCCGTCCCTGGCGGAGGCGACGACGACTCACTCATCGCTCCTCCTTCGTTACCTGGGGTGGGCCGGGGACACAGGTCGGCGTAGTCCTGTGCCCAGTTCAGCCGAGGCGCGCGAGAAGCGCGCGCCTCGAGGCGCCACATCGGTGGATCCGGGGGTTATCCCCCGGCACCGGAGCGACGCGCGGCCCCGGCCGCCGTGGCGACCGAGGCGGGACCTGACAGGCGGCGCGAGGCCGTCGGCGTTGCCGCCTGCCGTACTAAGGTGCCTGGCGGCGCACGCGCGCCGCGTTGTTCTCGTCCACCTCGCTCAGGTTTCTGTCGACCGAGCCGACCGAGCCGGAAAGGGTCTCCAGCCAATCGAACAGCGGCTTGGCGTCCTGGTAGAACTTCTGATATTGGGGAACCCACTTCTTCGCGAACGACTTCCCGTAGGAATCGTCGCTCCAGCAACCCCAATGCCCGCTGATCCGGTGCACCGCGTCCTGCCACGACTCGACGGCTTCCTCGGCGCTGCTCTGGATTTCTTTCCTGGCGTGGTGGAGTTGCTCGGGGTCGAGCTGGAAATCACTGGACATCGTCCTCACATCCTTCGCTTCGGCTCGCTCGGACGGCCGAGCACCCCGTCGGAAACGTCGATGTCGAAGGGGGCCATCAGCTCGTCGAAAATTTCGCTGACCTTGACCTTCCCGGTGGCCAGCCCGGCGAAGTCCACATTCGGGAGGAGCTCCGATCCCATCAGCGAACTCATTTTCGTGATGGCCTCGACGCGGGCGGCGGTCATCGTCTCGACGATCACGTGCGCGAGCTGCGCCGGCGGCATTTCGCGGTACTTGGTGCCGTGAAACTTCAATTCGGTCAGCTCGCCTCGTCCGTTGAACGAAACCGACAGCGAGCGGTCCTTCGCGCGGGTGGTGGTCGATTCCTCGGACTTGACCTCGAATTCCTGCATGCGGCGCTTCTCCGCGTCCAGGTTGAACTCCGCGGACTCGATCGCCTCGGCCACGTCCCTGTCCTGGGTGTTCCAGTCAGTCGTCATCGTCTGCTTCTCCGTATTCTCCGGTACTGGGCTCTGGATCGAGCGCTCGAACTGAAGTGCTGCCCGTACGGCCGACTACGCCCGGTGGGCCGTTCCGCCCGCCGACGCCCGCGGGCGAGTCCCACGCGCTGGGGTCCGCGACGAGCGGGACGAGCGGAATATGCTGGTGCGTCAGTGCACCTGCCCCACCGCCCGCCATACCACCGGTCATCGGCACCATGTGCGCGGACGCCGAGGTACTGGAGACACCCGAGGCCCGCGCCGCGGCGGCACCGACGTCTGTCGCCGCCATGTTCGCCTGGCTGCTCGACGGCCCGTTCACCGGCGACTGCGGACGGGCGCTCTGCTGCTGGCCCGCCGAAGTCAGGGAGTCCGATGGCGAGCCCGATTTCGGCGACTCGAAGGAATTCGACGTACTGTCGAACTTGACCGATGACGTACCGGACGTGCTCGCGTTCGTCCCGCCCGACGTCGCCGACGCGCCACTCGAGGCACCGGACACGGTCTCGTACGGCACCGAGGCGGACGGCGACGCCGAGGACGTCGTCACGGTGGTCGGCTCGTGGCGGACGGAGCGGCCCGGAGAGCCCTCGCCCTGCGGCCCGGAACCACCACCGCCCCGCACGTCACCTCCGGTCGCCGGAGCCCCCTCGGGCTTCCCCAGTGCTCTCGTGACGAAGCTCGGGCCACTGTGCCAGCTGAACATCTCCGGCCCAGGGCTCGGATCACCGCCCTGCCACGTCGCCGAATACGGAGTTTCGCCGACCGGACCACTGCGCCAGCTGAACATCTCCGGCCCGGGACTCGGATCACCGCCCTGCCACGTCGCCGAATACGGAGTTTCGCCGACCGGACCGCTACGCCAGCTGAACATCTCCGGCCCAGGGCTCGGATCACCGCCCTGCCAAGCCGAATACGGAGTTTCGACCCCGGTGGTCACCGGGTTCCTCCCCCGCCGCACCTGCTTGCCCCCGAGCACCGACGGAACCGAGGAGCCCCCGGAACCCGGTACCTGCTCGCCCGGACAGCTCGACGCCGGATCACCGCCGGAGTAACCACCACCGGACGTACCGCCGATGAAGTAGCCGCTGCCGGGGTTACCGCCTCCGGAGTAGCCACTGCCCGGGTGGCCATCGCCGGGGTAGCCACCACCGCCTGCGTACACCGACGGCTGTTGCCCGCCGGTCCCGCTTCCGCCACCCGTGGCCGAGCCGAGGGGAGGTGCGTCCGGAACCGGGCTCCCGGAGACGGTACGGCCGGGCAGCGCGGTCAGTGCCCGGCCCGCGTCTTCGTACACAATGGACAATTGACGCAGAATCTGCGCCGCCTGGCTGTCGAACTGGGCGTTCCTGGCCGTGGCGGCGGCCGGGTCGGCCGGCTGTGGCTCGGCCGCGAGCGTCTGATCTCGCTGCTGTTTCAGGGCTCGCAATTGCTGTTGCGCCGCGGTCACCGCGAGACCGGCCTGGCGCAGGACGTTGCCGTAACCGGGTTCTGCCAACGACCGCAGCAAGCGCTTCACGTCCGCCGTCACCCGGTCGGCCAGCTCCGAGTGCGCGGTGGCACTGTGCCCCGCCCAGCTGGTCTCCAGTTCGCGGGTCCGGTTCTCGTATCCGCCGATGACGCCCTGGAGATGCTCGGTCACCCGGTCGATGGCGTCGGCCTGCCTGACGAAGGTTTCCGGATCGGCTGCCTCGACCTGGCCGAGCACCATGTCCAGGGTCGGCTGTTCGGGAGCGGGTTCCGGTGGACGTTGCGTCTGGCGGCCCAGTGCGGGAGACATCGATCAGTTCCCCTTGCCGATGACTTCGGGGTTGGCGCGGGCGTCGTCGTCACCGGTCCACGCCCCGGGCTTCGCGTGCATCCATACCTCCGGCTGCCGCTGCTGGTTCTGCTGGCCACCGCCCATGCCACCGCCCATTCCGCCCATGCCCATCGGCATCCCGCCGCCGGGGTACCCACCCATCTGCTGGGCGCCCCCGGTAGTGGCGACGGCCGCGTTCGTCGTGGCGGGCACGCGCCCACCGCCGTTCGGCTGGGTGAAGCCCTGCTGCGCCCCGGTGTTGTTGTCGAGCTGGATCTGGTTGCCGCCGCCCGAGGTCGCGCTGCCGGGTTCGTTCGGCATGACGACCGGGTCGTTTCCGAGTTGCCCACCGCCGACTGTCCGCGGCAGGGTGACCGGATCGTTGCCGGCACCGGCACCGGCACCGGCGCCACCGCCGCCCCCGATCGTGTCGGCGTCCACCGCTTGCAGCGCCGCCTTCTCCGCGTCGTGCAGAGCCTGCGCGTAGGGGGTGAGCTTCCCGTCCGGGGTCTTGTCGTCGTAGTGCGGCAGGTCCGACAGCGCCTTGTGGATGTCGTCCTCGGCCTGCTTCGCCACCTTCGGATCGAGGTGCTTGCTGGGGTCCTTGTCGTCGAGGTATTTCTCCAGCTGTGACTTGCCCGGGTCGCCGCTGTTCGGGTCCTCGCTCCGCGGGTCGCCATTCCCGTTGCCCGTCGCCGACCCGGGATCCGTGTCGCCTCCGGCCTGCAACTTTCTGAGCGCTTCCTGCGCATCCTTCAGTGCCTGCTGACGCTGTGCCTTCTCCTGTGCCTCCGGCGAATTCGGATCCGTCGAGTTCGGATGCTGCGAATTCGGATCGGACGAGCTGTTCCCGTGCTGCCCACCCGAGCCGGAATCACCCGAGCCGCCGGTACCCTCGCTACTTCCGGACCCTGACCCCGGCCCGTAGTCACCGTCGGCTCCGGCCTGCAACTGCTTGAGCGCTTCCTGCGCCTGTTTCAGCGCCTGCTGCCGGGCTGCCCGTTCCGGATCGTCCTTCTGCCGCTGGCTCCCGCCCGAACCCGAACCGCCGGTATCGCCGCTGCCGGGATTGGTCGAGGTTACCGGCGGAATCGCGCCCCCACCCGACGAACCCGGCGAGTCGCCCGAGCCGCCGCCGGTGGCACCACCGCTGGAGCCGGGGTTGCCACCGGTAGCGCTGCCAGTGTCGCCCGTGCCGCCACCGGCACCGGCACCTGGATCGCCGCCGCTGCCACCACCGGTAGCGCCGCCGCCATCGCCCGAGGCGCCCTCGGACTGCAGAGCCTTGATCGCGTTCTGCGCGTCCGCGAGAGCCTTTTTGCGTGCCGCGGCAGTGGGATCCACCTGCTGCCCGCCGGAACCCGGCGAGCCGCTGTTGCCGGTGCCGGACGTTCCGCCGGAACCATTGCCGCCGCCCGCGCCCTGTCCGTTCGAACCACCCGAGCCGTAAGGTTTGCCCGAGCCACCGGCACCATAGGGATCGCTGTAACCACCCTGGCCCTGACCGTACGGGTTACCCGTTCCCTGGCCATACGGATTGTTCAGCCCCTGACCATACGGGTCACCCGGCCCCTGACCTTGCGGAATCACCATGCCCTGGCCATACGGATTGTTCAATTCCTGGCCATACGGATTCCCCATGCCCTGGGCGTACGGGTTGCCCGCCCCTGGTCCGTACGAACTTCCGCCGGAACTGTTGCCCCCGCCTCCGGAATTGATCCCCTGCCCACCACCGTTCCCGCCAAGGCCGAGCTGGGATCCTCCGAGGGCAATCATGCTATTGCCATTGGTGGCGTACTGCGAACACAGTGTCTTGATGTGATTGCTCAGCCTCGGCATCAACCAGTTTTTTTCGATGCGGCTCCTGATTTTAGCCACTTCACCGCCGACGATGCCTCCGGCGATAGCACCGGCGAGGAAACCCAACGGAGGAGGAATAATCGCCAAGGAAATGAGCGGCAGCATTCGCCGCAGGTAGTCGTCGACAGCCTTTTGCTGCCTCCGGTGGCATTCCTCCACGTCCGTCCAGACTTCTACAGCGAACTTCCTGATCCCGGAGTCGATGTTCTTCGCGCTGCTCACATAGCGCCGCATCGCACGCTCGACGTGCTCGACTTTCGTCTGCACCTGGCGAATCTGGGACCTGAACTGCTCGGCCGCCGCACCGGAGAACTGGTCATGCGAGTTGCGGTAGATCTCAGTAAGCTTGGCACTGACGTTCCCGGTGACTTTTTCCACACGGCCGAACGACTCCGCAAGCTTGCCCCACTCATCCGCCACCAGATTGTAGTTAGGGGTGAACTTGTCGTGATCCCCGCCGGGACCGTGCGTCAGGTCATACGTGTCGTGATCGAAGGACTTCCATTTTTTGTACTCGTTGTTCTGTTTCGGAACCGGTGTCTGATCGGATCCCGGCCCTGCCGACGTTCCACTCTTACCCGAGCCGTTCTTCGTTGCCGGATCGGCGTTCGATCCGGTCGAGGAACTGTTTTCTTTCGAATCGGACGACGAGTCAGCCATGGCCAGGAGTCCTTAACCTAGTATTCTTTCTTCGTTGCTCTGTGAAGATGGATGATCTTGCCCAGCCACTCCGTCTCCTACCGCAGCTTCTGCTCATCCTTCGAAGGCTGCGTCTGCTGCGACGCCGGCTCCGGCCGCGCATCCGTCTGCGCCGGCGCCCAATCCCGCTCAACCGACGCCGACTGCACCGGCGACCAATCCGCCACAGAACTCTCCGGCTGCTCCGCCGGAGCCCAGTCATGCACAACCGCACCCTGCTCCGTCGGCGCCCAATCCCGCTCAACCGACGCCGTCTGCACCGGCGACCAATCCGCCACAGAACTCTCCGGCTGCTTCGCCGGAGCCCAGTCATGCACTACCGCACTCTGCTCCGTCGGCGCCCAATCCGACACATGCCCCTTCGGCCGACCCAGCACAAGCGGCTCCTCCTGCTGCTCAGTCATACCGGTAAGCTGCAAGGGAGAGCTGAAATTGCCCCGCTCCACATACCGGGCGTTCGGGGATCCGCCATACGAATACGGGGCACCGGCACCCGGCGACGAGTACCACTGCCCGTTCTGAGGTCCGGTGCCCGGCTGGCCACCGCTCCCATAGCCATAGACACCACCGCCGACAGCGTCATAGCCACCTGAACCACCCATGCCGTAGCCGGAACCGTTCCCACCAGGGCCACCATTACCGTAGCCATAGGCACCACTGCCGTAGCCGGAACCGTAGCCACCACCGCTACCGGAACCACCCATGTCATAGCCGGGACCGCTCCCACCAGGGCCGCCGTTGCCGTAGCCATAGCCGCCATTGCCGTAGCCGTTCGCACCCGAGCCACCGCCCGGACCACCCGCGCCATTGCCACCGCCAGGGCCACCGGTGTCGGCGCCGCCACCCGGGACGGTCAGGTCGTCGGCGATGTTCTGGCCCATGGTGTTGACGTCGTCCATGGCGTTCTGCTGGGCCCGGATCTTGCTGGCGGCATCCTTATCGGCCCCCTGGAGATCCATGGAGACCTTCGCCAGGCCGTCGGCGATGTCCTGAGCGACGGTCTGCAGACTCTGGCCGTACTGCGCCACGCCGTTCTGCCGGTCGGTCAGCCGGTCGCCGAGCCATTTCGCGATTTCGAAGGTCCCCGCGTTGGGGTTGTAGTTCAGCACGTCGGTGAACGCCGAGACATCTTCCACGGCAGCCTGGAGCTCCGCCGAGATTCGACTGGCCCAGTCAGGGTCGATTTTCGTCTCACCGAGCGGAGAGCCTCCGCCCGGGTAGCCCCCTCCGGAGCCACCGCTGGAGTAGGCGCCGCCGTATGCGCTGCCGAGGGGTTCGCCACCGCGGACATACTGCTGGTTATACGGATAACTCATGTCGATGACTCCAGAACGGTTTCCTTCAAGGATGAACCAGGGACGCCTGCCGCCGTGCACAACGTCAGATCGCCGTCCCGTGCCGGGCCGTGCTGGCCGGCCCGGCCGAGCCGGCGAGGGGCACTAGAATTTCTTGGCCGAGTTGCGGTCGTTGTCGCTCATGTTCTGGGAACCACTCGTCGTGAGCGAAGCGGCCCGCGACAGCTCTTTGATCTTTTCGTTCAGCAGGCTGGTGATGTGCTGAGCCTTCGCGCGGTACGCGTGCGCCGCGTCGCCCACGAACTGCTTGTTATCAATCAGCGTATCGACGCTGCGCGAAACCAGGTCGACATCCTCCTGGATCTTCTTGCTCTGCGCGATCAGGGCATTGGCGGTATCCGCCAGCACGCCGTAGTCGTAGGTGATCGTTTCCATGGTTCTATACCTTTCGCTGCACCTGTCGATGTGACGGAACGATCGGGCTCAGCCCAGATAGTCACCAAAGCCGGAACCAGAAGCGGAGACCTGGCTGATCTGGTTGGCGGCATTGTTCGCGGCCTGCGTGTTGTCCTGATCCATGTGCTGCGCGTCTTTATTCGCCCCGTCGAGGACGTCCGCCATATCGTTCAGGTCCCCGACCACTCGTTGGACCATCCCGCGCCATTCTTCGGACATCTTCATGATGGCCTGAGTCATACCGCTCTTACTGCCCTGCAGAGCATTCTCCGCAGCGTTGACCGCCTGACCGGCGTAGCCGGAGATGAGGCTCGCTTTCTCTCGGTGGTCATTGGCTCGCTGCTGGATATCGGCGAAACTGACTTGGGTAAGCTGGGTAGCCACCGCTACACCCTCCTTATGAGTCGACCTGTGCCGTTGCCGGAGGTCCCGGTGCTCGGGTCGCCGACACACGTGTCACTACACATACAAACAGGGCGAGCCCGCGCCGACCGCCTCCGAAGCCGCTCTTGGCGGAGGTAAGGGGGTATCCCTCGGCAGATTTTCCGCTGGTCATCGCCGGTCAGCTCCCTGCGGCCTGGTTGCTCAGCGCGGCCGCCGGGTCGAGCACGGCCCCGGTCGGCAGCAGGTCGAGCAGCGCGCCCGGCACGTCGACGGGCGGCCGGGCGTAGCCGAGGGCGCCCGCGACGGACGCGTTCGCCAGCGGGGACTTCACTCCGGTGGCGGTGACCAGGTATTCGGTGCCCGCCAGGGATCCCGGTGCCGCGACCTCCTTCACAAGCGCACCGCTGCCGCCGGGGATCGACACCTGGTCGGCGATCGTGCCCGCCACGTGCTTGCCGGTCGGGGTCGCCGAGGTGTTCACGGTTCCCACCGGCAACGACAGGAACGTCGTGCTCATGGCCCCGCCGGACGACGGGGCGTACCGGGCGCACGGCACCGTGTCACCCGCGAGCCCGGTCAGCGCGGCGCCGGTCAGTGGCGGTGGATAGCCCTCGGCCAGCTCACCGACCGGCTTGACCGGCACACCCGCCATCTCCCCCGGCCGGATCTCGACCGCTTTCCCGTCCGGGTTCAAGTCCTTGGAGGACACCGAGCCGAGTAGCAGTGCCGCCGCCGTCCGGCTCAGCGGGTTCAGCCCGTCGGCCTGCATGACATACATTTCGTCGCTGCCGATCGCCGGGTTCCGCACCTCGTACACCTGGCCGACGCGGCTCTGCTGTCCGCCGAGTACCGGGCCGGGGTCGCCACTACGCGGGATCACGGGCACCGCCAGATCGCGCCCGGCGGGCAGTGGGTTGAGCCAGGCGGCGGTGACGCGCTGGCCCGGGACACTACCGTAACCCAGCGCGTCAGCCGCGGCGCGGTCGGCTATCCGGTAGCGCTTTCCTTGCCACAACAGGTATTTCGTACCATCTACTGTGGACACCAGTAGACCCTGCCGATCGGACAGTTCGGGTCCGGGACTCCGGCCGAGAATGAGGGTGGTCGTGGGCGCTCCGGCGCCGGGGCCGGTCCCCTTGTCCTGCAGGCACACCGTCCACGGCCCGGTGTCGAGCCGGTCGGGGGCGGGGAGGTCGTCCGGCGCGCCGGGAATGCCGATCGTGCCGCCGATCGCGGTGTCTCCCAACGACTTCCGCGACACCGAAACGACTTCGCCGCCCGAGCCGCCGGTAGCCAGCCGCGCGGACGCGTAGTTCAGCACCGGCCGCAGCTGCCCGTCGAGGTAGAGGTACCGCGCGCCGGTCTCCTTCACCATGACGATCGCGCCGTTCTGTCGCCACGACTCGTTACCGCCCGGCACGAACAGCCCGTAGATCCCGAAGATCGCGACGAGCAGGCCCGCCACCACGAAACCGAGCACGGTGCCGGTCTTCATCCGCCGGTTCGGGGCCTCCACCGCGTCCGGCTTGCCGTGGGTCAGCCCCGCCACCAGGCGGCCGACCACGAAGAAATACGCCTGGACCTGATCCCGCCGCGACTGCATCAGCCGCTCATCCCCCGGACCAGCGCGTACACGTTCAGCACCGCGAGCGTCAGCGGCAGGACCGCGATCGCCGTGAGCGTTTCGAAGATGTCCACCGCGCGTCCCCAGTACGGCCGCAACCGCTTGCCGGGCAGCCGCCTGCTCAGCACCACCAGCAGGGTCCCCGCGGCCAGCGACGGAAGCAGGAGCATTTCCAGCCGCGCAGGGAACTCGACGCCCAGCGCGAGCACCACGGCCGACGCGGCCATCGCGAACCCGCCGGGTGCCAGCATCGCCCACCGCGGCACGGCCCCGTCGAGATGGCGGGAGCGGAGGAACAGCAGCAGGCCGATCGTCGGGGCCAGGATCAGCGGGAAGGTCCCGCCTTCGGCCACCAGGAGATACAGCAGTACCAGCTGGGCCGCGCCGAGGCCGAGGTGCAGCGCCTTCGTGTAGCCGACGGCGACCGCGCCGCGCTCGACCACCACGCGATGCGACACCGGGTCGATCTCCTCGCGCAGTTCCTCGGCGTTGGTGGGCAGCATCGGCAGGGTGAGCCCGCTCAGCCGGAACGCCGTCGTGGGCACGAACATCCCGGCGATCAGCGACACCACCAGCGCGATCGCCGCCGCCTGCCGCACGTCCGCCGGACTCACCGCGGCGACGACGCCGAACACCAGCAGAATCAGCACCCCGGTCAGCGCGCCGGTGAACAACAACGCCGCGTCGGCGACCACGGCCAGCCCTGCCGACAACGCGGCGAGCACCCCCGCGGCGGCGCCGGTCAGCGCGATCACCGGCTGGGCGGACGGGTCGATCACGAGCACCAGCAGCCAGCCGGACGCGCCCGCGTAGCAGGGCGCGACCGCGGCCAGCAGTACCGCGATGACGAGTTCGCCCGCCGCTCTGGCCAGCACTCCCGCACCGACCACCAGCACGACGGCGACACCGCCCGCCAGCAGGCAGCGCGGCAGCGCGGGGCCGTCGAGCAGCAAGGTCACCAGCGCCACCAGCAACCCGGCGACCGCGCCCAGCGACAGCATCCACCGGGTCCGGTCCGGCGACCAGGTACCGGCGTCCTCACGGACCTGCTCGGCTACTCCGTCGACGAGGTCGTCGTAGTCGATCGGCGAGAACTGGTCGGCCCGCGGCCGCAGGTACAGGATTTCGCCGTCCATCAGGTTCAGCTCGGCGGGCGTGCGGTCCTCGTCCAGCGGCAGTTCGCCGAGCCGCTGCACGACCCAGCCCTCGTGATCGGCTCCCTGCTCCACCCATTCCGCGCCGAACTGCGGCAGCACGGCGGGCAGCAGGTCCACCAGCGGCACCTCGGCCGGGAGTGCCACGTCGGTGGCCGTGGTGCCCAGTACGAACCGTAGCCTTCCCGGCGCGCTTGTGCGATGCTGTGTGCGCTCTTCCATGTCGAGTGTCCGGATCCTTCCTGCCAGGGCGAGAACCGAGACGTCGGCGGATCGTAACGATCCGCGCCCGGTCCGCACGTCGCCCGCGAGGGCGCCGGCCGGGAATCAGGGGGAAACCCTCCGGCAGAAGGAGAGCGCTGTGGGCACGATGTTGTTCAGCAGGAGGTCCCGTCGTACCGGGCCCCGGCCGCCCGACGGTGAAATCGAGTTGCAGGAACCGCCCGCGGTCCCCGAACAGGCCGACGGCGGTCTCAGCTCCGTGCTGATGTACGCGCCGATGGGGCTCAGCTCGCTGGCGATGGTGATGATGTTCGTCCGTCCCGGCTCGGGCACCCTGGCCTATCTGGGCGCCGGGATGATGATGCTGGCCGCGGTCGGCATGCTCATCGCCCAGCTGATGCGCAACGCCGTGTCCCACAAGCAGAAACTCCACGGCCACCGCCGCGACTACATGCGCTACCTGACCCAGCTGCGTGCGACGATGCGGGAAGCCCTGCTCCAGCAACGCAAAGCCGCCCGATGGTCCCACCCCGACCCGGGCGCGCTGTGGTCGCTGGCACTGGGCTACCGGCTCTGGGAACGACGCCCCGCACACGAGGACTTCGGCGAAGTCCGGCTCGGCCTCGGGACACAGCGGTCCGCGTTGAAACTCGTACCACCGGAAACCAAACCGGTCGAAGACCTCGAACCGCTGACCGCACACGCCCTGCGCCGGTTCCTGCGTGCCTACTCGACCCTGTCCGAAGCGCCGATCGCGGTGTATCTGCGGGGTTTCGCGCAGATCCAGCTCCAGGGCGACGAGGGCGCCGTGCTCGATCTGGCGCGGGCCATGCTCGCGCAGGCCGTCACCGCACACGCACCCGGCGACCTCACCCTCGCCGTCTGCGCGGGCCCGGCCGAGCGCGAGCGGTGGGACTGGGTGAAATGGTTACCGCACAACCAGGATCTCGACTCCCAGGACGCGACCGGGCCCCGGCGCCTGGTCGGCGACAGCGTCGCCGAGCTGGAAGACCTGCTGGGGGGCGCCGCCTTCGCCGGACGGCCCGCGTTCGAACCGGACACCCCGGTCACCCCGTCCGAACCGTTCACGATCATCGTCCTGGACGGGGTTTCCGCGCCGCCCGATCACCGGATGCGGCACGGGGGCTACCGCAACGCCGTGATCATCGACGTCTCCGCTGCCCTGCCGTGGGAACACCGGCCGCACGCGCTGTACCTCGATGTCGAGGGCGACCAGGTCGGCACGGTCTCCTTCGACCGGCTCGGCAAGCCGCACACCAGCCCGCTGTGCACACCGGACCGGATGAGCGAGCGGGCGGTCGCGGCGCTGGCCAAGGTGATGGCGCGCTACCGGGCGGGTGAGGCCACCGAAAACGACGAGCCGCTGGCCACCGACTACGACCTCGCCGGGCTGCTGGGCATCGGCGACATCCGCACGTTCGACCCGAAAAAGTACCGCTTCGACCGGATGACCGCCCGGCGGCGGCTGCGGGTACCGATCGGCATCGCGGGCAACGGCGCCCCGATCGAGCTGGACATCAAGGAGCCCGCCGAGGAGGGCATGGGCCCGCACGGAATGTGTGTCGGGGCAACGGGTTCCGGGAAGAGCGAGCTGCTGCGGACGCTGGTGCTGGCACTGGCCACCACGCACAGCTCCGAGGAACTGAACTTCATCCTGGTCGACTTCAAGGGTGGCGCGGCCTTCCTCGGTTTCGACCGGCTTCCCCACACCTCGGCCGTGATCACCAACCTCGAGGACGAGCTCGAACTGGTCGACCGGATGCAGGACGCGCTCACCGGCGAACTCAACCGCAGGCAGGAACATCTGCGCGCGGCGGGAAACTACGCCTCGCGCCGCGACTACGAAGCCGCCCGCGCCCAAGGCGTCCCGCTGGAACCGATGCCCGTCCTGTTCGTCGTCGTCGACGAGTTCAGTGAAATGCTGGCCAGCAAACCGGACTTCATCGAGGTTTTCGCCATGATCGGCCGGCTCGGGCGCAGCCTCGGCGTGCACCTGCTGCTGGCCTCGCAGCGGCTTGACGAGGGCCGCATCCAGAAGGTGGAGACGCATCTGTCCTACCGGATCGGCCTGCGCACCTTCTCCGCGATGGAAAGCCGCAGCGTCATCGGCGTCCCGGACGCCTACGAGCTGCCGAACGCCCCAGGCAACGGCTACCTGCGTCCGGACACCCAGACCCTGGTGCGGTTCAAGGGCGCCTACGTTTCCGGCCGCTACCGGCCCGCGACCCGTCGCAGGCAACGCGGCATGGTGGCCGAGCACCTCGCCGCGTTCGGCACCGAGTACGTGGCGCCCCGCGTCGAAGCCGAGCCCGAGATCGAAGAGCCGGAGGAAACCGACGGCCCCGAGCAGACCATGCTCGACGTGCTGCTCGAACGACTGGAGGGCATCGGCCCGCGCGCGCATCAAGTGTGGCTGCCGCCGCTGCGGGAACCCGCGACGCTGGACCAGTTGCTGCCTCCGCTGATCGACGACCCGGTGCTCGGACCGCGTCCGGTGGGCGAACTGCAGGCGGGCGCGCTCACCGTCCCAGTAGGACTGGTCGACCTGCCCGCCCAGCAACGGCGCGAGCTGCTCACCGCGGACCTGGCGGGCAGCAAGGGAAACGTCGGTGTCGTCGGCGGTCCGCAGAGCGGCAAAAGCACGCTGCTGCGTACCCTCCTCGCGGGGCTGGCGCTGACCCACACCGCCGAGCAGGTGCAGTTCTACTGCCTCGACTTCGGCGGCACCCTGACGTCGCTGGCGAAACTGCCGCACGTGGGCAGCGTGGCCAACCGGATGGACCGCGACCGCGTCACCCGCACCGTGCTGGAAATGCTGAACCTCATGGCACGCCGGGAAACCCTGTTCGCCGAGCACAACATCGACTCGATGAGCACCTACCGGCGCGCCCGTGCCCAGGGCGCGTTCCGCGACGTGGATCCCTACGGAGACGTGTTCCTGGTCGTCGACGGCTGGTACACGGTGCGTCAGGACTTCGACGAGCTCGAAGACCCGTTCACCCAGATCGCCGCGCGCGGCCTCAGCTTCGGCGTCCACCTGGTCGTCGGGGCCGGCCGCTGGTCGGAAATGCGGCCATGGCTGCGCGACGTGCTGGGCACCCGCTTCGAGCTGAAGCTCGGTGACTCCATCGAATCGGAGATCAACAGCCGCGCCGCGGCCACCGTGCCCAGCATCCCCGGCCGCGGGCTCAGCGTGGACAAGCTGCACTTCCTCACCGCGCTGCCGCGTATCGACGGTGTCTGCGGCACGGACGACCTCGCGGAGGCCACCACGAAGCTGGCCAACGCGTTCGTCCTGCCCGGCGCCCCGGCCGCGCCGAGGGTACGGCTGCTACCGCACGAGCTGACCACGCGCGAGCTGCCCCCGCCCGGCGCTCCCTCGCCCGAAGCGGAGGTCAACGTGACACTGGGCGTCGAGGACGTCGGGCTTTCCGTGCAGTGGCACGACTTCGACGCCAGCCCGCACCTGATGATCTTCGGCGACGCGGAAACAGGGAAGACGAACCTGCTGCGGCACATCGCCCAGTCGATCGCCACCTACTACCCGCCGAGCGAGGCCAGGGTGATGTTCGCCGACTTCCGGCGTGAGCTCTACGACTGCATCCCGCAGGAGCACCAGATCAACTACACGGTGGCCGCGGACGCGCTCTCGGGACTGCTCGGCGAAGCGGCGGAACTGCTGCAGAAACGGGTGCCAGGCCCGGAGATCACCCCCGACCGGCTCCGCAAACGCGACTGGTGGACCGGCGGGCGGCTGTTCATCATCATCGATGACTTCGACATGACCGAAGGCGGCGGCTACGGCAACGACCCGCTCGCCCCGCTGCTGCCACTGCTCGCGCAGAGCGCCGACATCGGCCTGCACCTGATCATCGCCCGCAGCACCGCGGGCGCCAGCCGCGCCATGATGAACCCGGCGATCCGCCGGATGTGGGAACTGGGCACCCCCGCGCTGCTGTTCTCCTGCCCCCGCGACGAAGGTACGTTCCTCGGCAACCTCAAGCCACGGACCCTCCCGCCAGGCCGGGCCCAGTTCGTCAACCGGCGCCGCGCGATCCGGCTCGTGCAGACACCATTGGTACCCGGAGCCGCACCGAAGCAGAACTGACCCGCGATCGGCCGCCGCGGCGGGACGGGGCGTGTGTCACCGACGAGACGAGGAACACGCGTTGCCGAGGGCCGGGGGGGGGGGCCGGGGGGGGGGGCGCGCCCCCCCCCGCCCGGCCCCCCCCCGTGCGAGGCCGAC
>NZ_JBHYIQ010000003.1:13597-61307 GCF_042739895.1 Amycolatopsis sp. NPDC059021 | reverse complement strand
CACAGTGTACCGAACACGGTCGTGGGGGGCGGGGGGGCCGCCCGCCCGGCGGGGGGGGGGCGCCGGCCCCCCGCCCCCCCGGCCCCGCCGCCCGCGCGCGGGGCGCCCCCCCCCCCCCCGGCCAGGCCGTGCCAAGGACGAAAGGCCAGACCTCTTGTGTGATCAGGCAGAAGTGGATCAAGGAACATGGTCGAAGCTCCTTGTGGTGCGAGGATGACCTTGCCGAAAAGTTCGGTCTTCTGACCGGTGCTGTTCGACAAGTAAGTGATCTTCATGAGGATCGGGATCTTCATGAAGCGTGCGGCCTTTCCAGTGGGCATGAGCTGTCCTGGCGGGCAGGGGTGAGCACCACGCCCATCCACGCGTGCGTGCCTCTGTGCCTGGTACCGGCACCGGCGAAGTCGTAAACCCTTTTGACCTGGAGGTTCGATGAAGTCCTGGCGTTCCCGTATCAGTGTCGGCCTCGCCATCGGTGCGGCGGTGATCGCCGTTCCCCTGACCGCGACCACCGCCTTCGCCGCCCCGCCGCCCGGTGACGGCTGGGTACCGGCCGGCGCCTTCCCTTACAACTCGAAGGCGGAGTGCGAAGCGTACGAGATCGGCGGTGCTCGGCAGAACGGTTACCACGAGGTGTGGTGCGACGACAGCAAACACATCATGCCGTATTACTACCGCTGACCGATTTCGCGCCGGTGGAAAGTGAATCCTCCGGCGTGTCCGACAACGTTCTTCCCCCGGACGCGACGCGCCCGGGGGAAGAATCGTTCCAGGATGCGGTGCCCTTCAGCCACGCCGAAGCAGAACTGAGCCCCGCTCCTGGAATCCCTGGAGCGCCGCCTTGGGGTGCTCTTCTCCCCCGCTTCCCGGACTATTCTTTTCTCTCTTCCGAACACCGCCGTATCGGCACCGGGACATTCGGACAGAACACCTGGCCCCCGGGGGAACGAATCCACCGTCGTCGAGGAGTTCCGAGTACCGTTCACGCTGAGCATTGGTGTCACGGCAGGCGCGCTGACACCTCGGGAGAGTTGAGTATCGAGGATGTGTGATGAAATCGGCGACAGGCAGGGTGATCAAGTTTGACGACATTCGCGGGTATGGCTTCGTGTCGCCCGATACCGGCGGTGAGGATGTCTTCGTCCATGTGAACGACCTCTTTTTCGACAAGCAGTTGCTCAGCGCGGGCGTCCAGGTCGAGTTCATTCCCGAAGAGGGTGAACGAGGTCTCAAGGCATCACACGTCCGGCTGCTCGAAAGGCCTCGGGAAGTCCGGCTCGCGCCGACCGTCCAAGCAGCGCCGGTGATCAGCCATGAACCCGAGCCGGCGGAGAACGAGGACGACCTGTGCGACGTGTTGTCCGTGAGCGAACTGAAATCGGAACTACTCGAAGCGCTCGTCGAGGCCGCGCCGGACCTGACCGGGACACAGCTCGCCACCGTAAGGCAGTGCGTGGTGACGCTCGCCCGCCAACACGGCTGGACCGAAGACTGAAACACCGCCCCTGAAGACGCCGCGGCGGACGTGTCACGAGCGACGCGTAAGGGACGTTCAGCGTCTCGTACGGAGCGTTCGCGACGTTCTGACCGTCGGCACGGGAGCCACCGCTGATCCCAGGGACGCCCTCGGCGCACTCACCGCACCGAGGGACGCCCCCGTCACACCCAACGCACCCAAGGTGTCCCTCGGCACATCGGCCGTCTGCCGAGTCAGCCGCCCGGCACGGGACCGTTGAGGAACCCCACGCCGGCTTGATTTCCCAGCCTCGAGCCTTCAGGACCTGCGGTCAGCCGTCCTGGCCTTCGGAGCCGTGCCACGCGACGCGGGCCGGGCGCCAGCGGCGGCGACGTCCGGCCGGGACGAGCCGCCAGGCCAGCCGGACCGCGAACGCGAACCCCGCCACCACGAACAGTCCGGCGACGACGATCCCGATGGCGAGGTCGTCGTTCCGCGGCGGGGCCGGGGGCCGCACGGGCGGCGGCGTGACCATGCCACCTTGCGCGCCGTGGGCCTCTTCCTCCGGGAGCACCGTGGTCACCGCGGCCATCGGGTTCACCGTTCCCCAGCCCAGACCGGCATCGGGCAGCCGGGAGGGCGGGTGATCCGCGGTGGTCTCCAACCGGTGCCGGAGCTGCTCGCCGGTCAGGCCGGGACGGTAGGCCAGTACCAGCGCGGCGACACCGGTCACGAACGGTGCGGAGTAACTCGTGCCGCTGCTCTGCCACTGGCCGGGGCCACCGGGACCGATGCTGATCACGTCCACGCCGGGTGCGACCAGGCCCAGATATCCGCCCGTCTGGGAGAAATCCGCCCGCGCGCCCGCGGAGTCGATCGCGCCCACGGCGAGCACCGAGGGGTAGGCCGCCGGATAGGTCACCGGATCGCCGTCCTTCGCCCCGTTCGCGGCGGAAGCCACGACGAGCACTCCACGCGCCGAGGCGTAGTCGATGGCGGCGCGCAGTTCCGGGGACGGGGCGCTCGTGCTCGCCGACACGTTGATGATCTGGGCGTGCTGGTCCACCGCGGTCCGGATGCCCGTCGCCAGTCCGCCGGCCGGGTTGTTCTGGCCGGTGGCCGCGCGGATCGGCAGGATGGTGACGTCCGGGGCGACGCCGGCGAATCCGGTGCCCGGATCCGGGGCGGCGCCGATGATGCCCGCCACGAAGGTGCCGTGGCCGAAGCAGTCGGTGTTCGCCTTGCCGTGCGGATCCAGCACGTCGGTCCCCGTCAGCACCCGGCCGGCCAGCTGCGGAGTGCCCGCGTCCACCCCGGTGTCCACGACGGCGACCGTGACTCCCTTGCCGCGGCTCAGATGCCACACCCGCTCCGGCGCGAGCTGCCGCTGTCCCCACGGCACCTCGGGTTCGCTGACCGTGGGCGGTGACAGACAGGTCGTGGTGCCCGACGGAAGCGGCGGCGCGGTTCCCCGGTCCGCCATGGCCATCGGGCCCGCCGCCTGCGCCGCGAGCACGACGCTCACGACGACCAGCGACCGTGCCACCACCGCACCGAAGGCGTTCATGAGGCCGCCGCCGTCGCCGCGCCGGGCAGCGGCCGCATGGCGTACCCGCCCGCGACCGCCGCCGCGCGCACGTCGAGCAAGGGAGCGGTCAGCCGGGCACCCAGTTCCGGATCATCGATCACCCGTACGGCGTTGTGCAGCCGGTACTCCCACACCCGGTCCAGGTTCGCCAGTGCCTCCCGATCTCGTTCGTCCACTTCGGACGTCCCGGGTTCCTCTCCCGGCCACAGCTCGCGGACCAGTACCGCGGTACGGGGCGGCCGCACTTCTTCGGACTCCGTGTCCACATCGGACGTTCGGACAGCCAGCGCTTTGAAGCGCGGACCGGCGAGGAAGACGGCCTCGTCGACCGGCCCGTCGATGCCCAGCTCGGACGTGCGCCGCGCCGAGCGCGGCCAGATCAGCAGGTCGACATCGGCACCGGGCACCGTGACGTCGAGCGGCACGCTGGCGCTCAGGAAACCCGGGAACGTCAGCACCGCACCGACCGGGTACTGCCGCTCGACGGGCTCGGCCAGCGCACCCTGCCGCAACAGCGCGCGGCGATGCGTCGGCAGCCGCCGGATGCCGGACACCAGGCAGGGAAGGTAACCCTCGATCGGGGACGCGGAGCCGGTGCGCAGGGCCTCGCGGACCATGGCCGCGACGCCCTCTCCCGTCCCCAGATACAGGCAAACGGCCACGTAATCGGCTTTCGCACGATCGTCGATGTGCCGCAACGCGGGCCAGGTGGCCAGCGCCGCGTTCACCGTGGCGAGCGCTTCGGTGAAGGTCTCCCCCGCCTCGACCGAGAACCGCGTCTGCTCGGCTTCGGTGCTGAGCCGGTCGGCGAGCACCAGCGGACCGGACCCGCTCGGCCGCTGCGGAACGGGCTCGGGCGGCTCGGTGTCCACTTCGGACACATCGACGCCGGGCACCGGGGCCGGATCGGTCACCTCGGGTTCCGGTGGCAGCGGGCTGGGCGGTTGCTCCGGCTCGTCGTGGCGCGCCACATCGGGCCCGCCGGAGACGGCGTCGGGAGTCGAGGAAACCGTCACGACGGGTTGCCCGGGTCCAGGCGGCAGGACCGGACCCGGAACAGACCTCGCGGTTTCCCCGCGTGACCCGGCGGGAGCGGCTGTCTCCGGCGAGTCAGTGTCCACTGAGGACTTCTCCGGCACCGGACCGGGGACGCGCGACGGCGACACCGGTGTGCCGGAAAGCCGCTCGCTGATCCACAGGGCCTCCTGCCGCGGCGGTTCGGCGGGTTCGGGTGGAGCCACGGGTACCGGGGCGACCACGGGAGGCACCCGAGGCGGTGGCGGTGGCCCCGGCAGGGCCGCGAGCCCCGCCTCGCCGACGATCCGGGCGAGGTCCGCCTGACCGTCCGCGTCCAGCTTCCCGACGACCTGGAGCCGGACGCTCCGCCGTTCGGCGTTGTCCAGTTGCGCCAAGATCGATTCCGCGGCGGCCAGTAGCGTTTTGTCGACAGCCTTGCCGGGGACACCAAGCCACAGCGTCCAGCGTCCGGTGTCGAACGGGTGCGCGGGTCCCGCGTCTCGCTGGTCGCCGTGCCGTACCGCCAGGCCCGAGGGCACCACCTCGGCGACCACGCCGGGCTCGCTTCCGGCGAACCGGTAACGCGTGTTCGCCACCCGTTCCCATCCCGGCGGCGCGGGCGCGGCGCCCAGCACGGTCTGCCTGCCGATTTCCGGATGCTGTCGCAGCAACGTGACGAACGGCCGGAACGGCTCGTCGTCGCCGGTTTCCGGCGGGGTCTCGGTGCTCATCAGCACCGGTTCGCCCAGCCGCCAGGCCAGTTCCCCGATCCAGGTGGGTTCGGCGACCCCGGGATGACCGGGGGCGACGACCCAGCGGGCCCGGAGCCCGGGGTCGAACTGGCCGAGCAGCGTGGCGACCTCGAGGGGCGCGGGCAGCGGGTCGTCCGGCCTGCCGACGATCAACCGCGGCCGCTGCCCGTGCACCGCCACCGCGAACGCCCGCTCGTCCACCGACACCGCCGCCGTGCGCTTGTCCCGGACGAGCATCCCCGCCGGCACCGGTTCGGCCACCAGCCCGCCCTTGCCCACCGGTTCCCTCGGCACCAGGAACTCCCAGGACGGGATGGGACAGCGGCTGGTGAGCACCTTTTCGTCCGCGCCCGCGCGGAAGCGGAGCCAGCCCGTCCCGCCGGTCCCGTGCCCCACGTACAGCCCCGCACCCGGCTTGCCCGCGAGCGTGCCGTCCGGGACCAGAAGATCGACCGACAGCGCGTGGGCCAGGCGGTGCAGGAGTTCGCGGTCGGAGGCGGACAACGCACTCGCGTCGGCCACGCCCAGCCACACCGCGTGTACCGCGGTCGGCGTGTCCGCCTCGGCATGCGGAAGCACGGACGAGCGCAGGAAGAACACGGCCGCCTGGAAGAGAGAAGGCTGCTGACGCGCACGCTCGGACGCGAGCACCAGCACCGTGCCGGGCATCTCCGGCAGGCTCTCGACGAACTCGTGCCCGGGCGGCTCGTCCCGATGCCGGATCAGCGCGTGCGGACCGTGCCACTGCGCCACCAGCCCACCGGCCAGTTTCTCCGCGGGCCGGGCTGAATCCCTTTCCTGCGACGCTTTCCCCACCTCAGGTACTCCCCTCCAGCACGCCGTCGAGGTCGGCCACCGTCAGCAGAGTGAGATCGGCGGTGGCGACCGACGAGGACAGCGCCAGCCGGGAGGCCTGGTGATCCGCCATCCGTTCGAAGACCCGCCGCGCGGTGCGGCCGTTGCCGAAGGTGCCGTCCTTGGGGATCCGCTCGAAATAGCCGTGCAACGCCTCGGCCGCGTCCTCGTCGAGCCGGTAGTCGTGCCTCCCGCAGTGCGAACGGACGATCGTCACGAGCTCTTCCGGGGTGTAGTTCGCGAACTCGATGGTGCGGCTGAACCGCGACTCCATCCCGGGGTTGGCCTCCAGGAACGACTGCATCTCCCGCGAGTACCCGGCCGCGATCACGACCACGTCCTCGCGGTGGTCCTCCATCAGCTTCACCAGCGTGTCGATGGCTTCCCTGCCGAAGTCCGGCCCGGTCCCGCCCTGACCGGAGCTGAGCGTGTACGCCTCGTCCACGAAGAGCACGCCACCCAGCGCGGAGGTGAACGCCTCGGTCGTCTTGATCGCGGTGCCACCGATGATCTGCGCGACCAGATCGGCACGCGCCACCTCGACCAGATGCCCCGACCGCAACACGCCCAGCTCGGCCAGGATCGTCCCGTACAGCCGGGCGACGGTGGTCTTGCCGGTGCCCGGCGCGCCGGCGAACACCAGATGCCGTGCCATCGGCGGCGCGGACAGGCCGGCGTCCTTGCGTACCTTGGCCATCTTGTTCAGGTTGATCAGGGACGTGACTTCCCGCTTCACCCCGTCCAACCCCACCAGCCCCAGCAGTTCCCGCAGCGGATCGCCGGGAGCCGCGGACGCCGCCGGTTTCGCGGTCTGCTCGGCGGCGGGCACGTCGGCCGTGGCCGCCACGGAACTGCCGTAGGCGTCCGGAAGCCGGTTGCCCGAACTGGCCAGCCCGGTGATCACCACGTCGCCACCCGGCCGGAGCTGCCGCACCCCGGAGCCGCCGTTGTCCCGGACCGTGGTGGCCGAGACCCGCACGGATTCGGCACTGTCCACCTGGATACCGTCCCCGGTATTGCCGACGAACTCCGAGTCGTCGACCGTCCCGGACGATCCGCCGCCGAACCGGCAGCCGCTCGCGGCGGACTCCCGCACCCGGCAGCGGGCCAGCGACACCTCGCCGCCCTCGCCCACCTGGATCCCGTCCGCACCGGACCCCGCGATGTCGCAGTCGGCCAGTTCCACCGACGCGTCGGACACCTCGACGCCCGCCCCGGCCGTGGCGCGCACGCTCAGCCCGATCACCTCGGGCCGGGCCGACCCGGTCACCCGCAACCCGCTCCGGCCGCTGACGTCGATCTCCGCGTTCTCCAGCCTGCCGCGCGCGCCATCGCCGAACTCGACCGCGGCGTCGTCCGATCCCAGCACGCGCAGACGACGGAAGAACGGGTCGGCGCCGCCCGCCACCCGGACCCCGACCGAGGCCGAGCGCGAAACGGTCATCGCGGTGAACTCGGTCCGGCTGCGTTCGACGACGCCGACCCCCACCCCGGCGACTTCCTCGGCCACACAGTCACTGACCCTGCCCGCCGACTGCCCGGTGAAGTGATAGCCGTGCCCTCGCGCCTTGGTCACCCGGCACCCGCGCAGTACGGGCGCGCAGGATTCGGCGGTGAAGACGCCTTCCGCCCCGCTGCCGGTGACCGAACACTCGTCCAGTGCCACCGATCCCGAACTCGCCAGGAAGAACCCGGTGCCCTCGGTGCGGGACACCGAGAGTCTGCTCGCCGTCATGCTCGCCTGCTGTTCGACGGCCACCGCGGGCTTGACCGCGTCGGCGATCTCGGTGTCGTGCACGGAAATCCGGCCGCTCCCGTTGAGACAGATGCCGTTGCCCCCGGCGGTGCGGATCGCACACGAACGCACGGTGAGCGAGCCGTTCTCGGCGACCACGACGGCCGAGGTGCCCACGTCGTGGAGGTGGCAGGAATCAAGGAGGTTCCCGGTGCCGGAGGTGATCACCACCCCGGCCCCGGCCGGATTGTGCACCTCGCAGTTCCGCATCAGGAGCGTGGCGTCCTGCATCGCGTAGGCCGCGGTCCACGCGGCACCGGTCACCTCGCATTCGGTGAGACTGAGCTGCCCCGCCGAGGCGAACACCGCCGGGCTTTCCCCGTCCGACGCCTCGATGACCAGCCCTGTCAGCGCGGCCGACTCCGCGGCCAGCATCATCGCGACACCACTGGCGGCGACGACGCGCACCGTGCCGGGCCCGTCCTCGGCGGTGATCGTCACCGCCTTGGTCAACACCACGTTCTCCTTGTAGAGACCGGAACCCACGAGGATGACCGCACCATCCGACGCCTCTTCCACGGCGGTCGCGATGGATCGGTGTCCTCGCGGCGATCCCTTGGTCACCGTGATCACGTCGTGGCCCACATTTCTCCGTCCTCCGCGTCCGTGCCGACGATCCCGGCTACGCCACGATCGCGGTCAGGTTTCCTCTCAGGCTCGCTGCCGCGAGATCGAGCCGCGATCGGCAACCCGTCTTCGCGTACAACCTCGTCAGGCAGTTCTCCACCGTTTTCACGCTGATGCGCATGTTCTGGGCGATCTGGCGGTTCGTGCGGCCCTGCCCGATCAGCTCGATGAGGCGGGACTCCGTGTCGGAAAACACCTTCCGCGGCGTGCGCGACCCAGGCAGCGGGACACCGCGTTCGGCCATCAGCTTCCGGGCACTTCCGCGCAGCACGGCCGAATCCAGGTGCCTGGCGATGGCATACGCCTCGCCCAGCCAGGCTTCCGGCCGCTCGGCCACCAGTCCGGCGAGCAGACAGGCGACACCCAGGTCCACCACATGCCCGCGACGACGGGCCAGCGCGACGCCGGCTTCCGCGCTCGCGGCGTCCCCGAAGACCACGCCACGCGCCAGCAACGCCGCCTCACGGGTCATCCGGCTGTCCACGTCCCGATGCAGCTGGGCAATCTCGCCGACGACATAGTCGACGTGCTCCGCGCACTCCGCTGTCGTCGCGAGCGACAGCAACCGGATCAGCAACCACTCCCGGCCAGGCCCGCCACCGAGTGCGCGTGCCTGTTCGTAGGCCGACCTGCCCGCGGTGAACGCCGCCCGCGCGTCTCCTTCGCCCAGCAGCATCCCGGCCCGCACCCAGCCGTCGAGGAAGGTGGGGGACGCGGTCTCCACCCATTTCGCCGCGCTTTTCCCGTGGCCCCTGGCCGAACAGATCTCCGCGGCGAACAACCGGGCGTACCGGCGGAGGGGGACGCCCGCGTCGCCGGCCAGTTCCAGTGCCCGCGCCGCGGACAGCGCGTCCGTCCACGCGCCCCCGGCGAATCCGCGCACCACGCGGTGATACAGCGCCGGCGGACCGGTGGCCGGTGCCCCGTAGGCCGGGCCGAAGGCCAGTGCGAAGACGGTGACCAGGTCACCCAGCGCGGCTGCTTCCGCGATCTCCTCCCGGTGCAGTACCGCCGGCGACAGCTCACCGGGCCACGCCGACGGGTAGCGCGCCAACAGCGGGGTGAAGTGCCGCAAGAACTTCTCCGGTTCCCCGGTGGCCTCTCCCGCGAACCAGCGGGCCGTCGCCTCGAGCGCGCCGCCACCGGGACCGCCGGTGAGCCTGGCGGCCACCGCCGGGGGCACGGGCCATCCGGTGTGCACCGCGGACAGCGCGGCCGCCACGGCGAGTTCCGCCCGGTGCGTGGCCGCGAGGCGGCCGAAGGCCTGCTCGTCCATGACCACCTCGGCGACGATCCCGCCGAGCACGGGGTAGCAACCACCACGCACCAGAACTCGTATCGTCCTGGACAGCAGGGACGGCCACTCCGGACTGTCCGGCCCGGCGTGCCGCAGCGCCGCGCGATAGCGCTGCGCCATGCGGTGCGGGTCGACGTCGGCGATGCGGTCGGCTTCCTCGATCAGCAGGCCCGTCACCCGCGCGGTAGCAGGCAGGGACACACCGGCCAGCGCGACATGCTCGGCCAGCGCCGCGGTGTCCAGACCGGTGGCGGGGCCGCCGGAAAGCCACCGCTCGGCAAGGAGCCGGTGCAGGCGCCGCACCGTGCCCGTACCCACGGCGGCGAGGACGGACCGGGCGAGCGCCGGACAGCGGCAGGCCAGCCGCCCCTGCGCGGTACAGACCAGGACCCCGGCCTCGATCAGCCGGTCGACCGTCTGCCCGTACACCGCGACCGGAAAACCGGTGGCCGCCGCGAGCGCGGGCAGATCGTCCACTGTGAACAGTCGCGCGCTCGCCACCACGGCGGCGAGGTTCCAGCCCGGCTCGCCGAACCGGTCGATCCGGCCGAGGAGTTCGTGGTCCGCGCGCAGCATGATGGCGGCGCTGTCCCGGAGACACAGCCGGCCCTGCACCGCGACCAGCAGGCCCTCACACACCAGAGTGTCCACAGTAGACACCAAGGTGGCGGGATTCCCGCGCAGCGGGCCCAGCGCGCCACACAGTTCGGGCAGGACCGACTCGTCGAGCGGCAGGTGTGCCCGCCGGGTCACCACCGCGCCGAGGCAGTCGTCGGGCAACGGGGGCAGGGTGATCAGCCGGTCGGCGAGCTGGGTCACCCACCACGGCACACCGGCCGCGGAGTCGTCGTCGCGGCAGGTCGCGGCCACCAGGGAGAAGGCGTGGCTCGCCGCTGTCAGCAGGAGTTCCGGACGCGGCACCCGGTCCACGTCGTCGATCAGCAGCACGACCGGGCCGGTCCGCCGGAGTCCGCCGAACATCCTGGCCAGCGCGATCAGCAGCGCGGTCCGGTCGCGCTCGGTGCGATAGGTCTCGGGAGTGCACAGCCTGCCGACCCGGCTGATCGCGTCGGCCAGCCGCACGTCACCGGCCGGATCGACCCGCTCCTGGGCCGCGCGCACCGCGGCTTGGGCACCGAACAGGTCCCACGGCTCGGTGCCGTCCCGGTACGGGATCTCGAAGACGTCCACTTCGGACTCTCGGCAGCTCTCGCCCAGCGCACGCAGAAAAGCCGTCCTGCCGATTCCGGCGGGCCCCCGGACCATGAACAGCTTCGCCCGCCCGTGTTCCTCGCGCACGGCCGCGCGCACCTCGGCCAGTTCCGCGTCCCGCCCGGTGACCCTGTCCCGGTCCCGCATCATCTCGCCCCGCCTCCTCCCGGCCCCGATCACCCACGGTCGCGTCGCCTCGGTACCTCCGAATGGGTTCCATCCTCGTCCGCGCGGCCACCTGCCCGGCGGATCCGATGACTTGCGGTCACGGGCTGTGTCCGAACTCCTTCCAGCCTTGGGCAAAAGGCCGGGACGAGCGGCAGACTGCGATGACCGCGGTCGGCGGCTTACCGAAAAAGGGACGAGGATGGGACTGGCTGGACGAGGCCGAACCGTGCACGCGTTGCTTCGCACGGTCACCGCACCGGCCGAAGCACCCTTGACCATCGTGGGTGGCCGCCCCGGGCTCGGCCGCACCAGTGTCCTGAACGCGCTCCACGACGAGCTTTTCGAGCGCGGTACGCCCACCGCGACGCTGCGGTTCCACCGCGGTGCCCCAGCGGAATCCCCGCGGGCTCCGGCCACCGGATCACCGGCCGTGACCATGGTGTCCGGCACCGCATGGCCGGTCACCGGATCCACCACCGGGGCGCACGACTCCCCCGGCATCGCCCGGCGCGCGGCGAGCGCGGTCGCCGATCATCTGATCGCGCGCGGTGCGGCCGTCCTGCTGATCGACGACGCCCAGTGGATGGATCTCGACAACCTCGCCGTGCTGGAAGCGGTGGTGCGCCGGCTGGCGGGCACCTCCGTCCACTGTGTCTGCACGGTCCGGACGCCCGTCCCCGAAGCCATCCGGGCCGCCGGGCGGGAAGCCATGGACCGGCTGCGTGCCGACCTGCTCGTCCGCGAACACGTACTCCGGCCACTGGACAAAGTGGACATCACGGAAATCGTCGCGGAAACGCTCGCCGCCAGGCCCTCCTCCGGACTGATCGACCGGCTGTGGCACCTCAGCCGCGGAACGCCGCTGGCACTGGTGACCGCCCTCGACGCCTACCAGCGGGCGGACTCCGTGCACGTGGTCGACCAGCACGCCTACCTCACCCGTCCCCGGCTCGCGGAGCTGCCCGCCGGACACGAACTGCTGGCTCCGATCACCGGACTGGGGGAAGCGGCGTGGCGGGCGGCCAAGGCCGTCGCCGTATTCGAGCCACTGGGCCCGGCGGTGCCCCGGCTGGTCGAACGGGCACTCGGCACTTCCCCTGAAGAAACGCTCCACCTGCTGGAGCTGCTGCGCGAAGAAGGTGTGCTGCGATTCCGCGGCGGTGATCGGAGCTGGCGATTCCCCGTACCGCTCGTCGCCGTCGCCTTGCTCGACGCGTGCGGCCCGTACGAACGGCGGCAGCTGGCACAGCTCGCGGTGACGGCCCTGCGCTCGGGCGACGCGCGGTGCGATGACCCCGGCTATCTGACCGATCAGCTCGCGAACGCGGGCCGGCTGGTGGACCCGGCGGACGCCGAGGCGACGCTCGTCGACCGCGCGTCCGCCACGATGCTGACCGACGGTGCCCGCGCCGATCGATGGCTCGCCTCGGCGGCCGACCTGGCGGGCGACCGTGCCCGCCAGGCCCGGATCCAGCTGGCGCGGGTCTCGGGCCGGTTCGCCCACGGTGACTACCGAGGCTGTTTAGCCGCCGCGGAAACCCTGCTCGGCGACTTCGCCGGGCACCTCACGTCCGGCCAGCTCGACGAGCTCCAGATCCGCCACGTCATCGCCCTCTACAGCGTCGGCGACTTCGAGGCGCTGAACGACATCGTGTCAGGCACACACCGCGGAAAGCAGCAGGTGCCGGTCGTGGCGACGGCGCTGGCCCTGCTCGGCCGATGGCGGGAAGCGTACGAACTGGTGGCGGACCGGGCGCCGTCGGGCTACCTGGAAACCATGGTGCGCTGGCACGCGGGACTGGTCACCGGCAGGCCCGGACACTTCGAGCGGAGCCTGGCGCGGCCGCAGGAATGGCCGCTGCGCGAGACGGAGCAGTATCGCTACGAACAGATCTCCGCCCATGTGCGGGCGTTGCTGTCACTGGGCGACACCACTCGCACGGAAAAGCTGCTGATCGTCGAGGAGCTGCCCGCTGACCGGCTGCACGTCACCGAGCAGGCGGTATTGGCCATGCACCAGGGCCGGTTCGACGAGGCACTCGAGCTGGGCAGGGCGGCCACCGCGGCCGGCGCGGCGCTCGGCTCCGGCCCCGGCCAGGTGCTGGTGCACCACGCGATGGCCACGATCCTCCATGCCAGGGGCCGGATCACCGGCGCCCGGGACCTGCTGGCGACCGCGCGTGAGGCACGCCCGCCACTGCCGCATCTGCTGTCCGCCCCGGAGGCGCTGCTCGACAGCACACTCGGCGAACCGGACGAAGCGGCGCGACGGCTGCGCGAGGGCCTCGCCCTCGCGTCCGGACAAGGAGTCGTGCTCGACACCGACGCGCTGTGGTGGCACCTCACCGAACTTTCGATCCTGCACGCCGACCACGCGCGGGCGCGAACCTGCCTGGCGGAACTGGACCACGTCGCCGAACAGATGGGTACGAGCCGGGCCACCCTGCATCTGCTGCTCGCCCGCGCACTCGTCGAGCACGACCGCGAGGCGGCGAGCAGCGCGGTACGCCTGGCGCAGGAGCGGGGCCAGCCGTTCGAACTCGCCCGTGTCATCGACACGGTGGTCCGCCACGGCGTCGGCGATCCCGGCCTGTTGCCGCAGTCCTATGAGCTGTTCGGTGAGCTGGACGCCCTGCTCTACCGTTCCTGGTCGCGAGATCTCATGCGCCGGCACGACATCGCGGTGCGCGGCAGGCAGACGACGATCGCGGAGAACGAACGGCTCCTGGCGGTCCTGGTCACCGAAGGACTCGGCAACAAGCAGCTCGCGACGGTCTTGCACAGCACGGAGAAAGGCATCGAAGGCCGGTTGAGCAGGCTGTTTTCGCGGACCGGTTACCGATCACGCACCGAGCTGGCCGCCGCGATGTTCCGCGGCGACTACCCCGGCTGAATACCGCCTGCCGACGAGTACCCTGCCGAAGAAGAGGCAATCACGATTGCCCGAAGGTACCCCCCGCGTGCCTCGGCGACCCGACGTTCCGGCGAGCTGGTTCCGGCGAGAAAGTGTCCCTGTCACACTCGATCGACGGATAAGCCCCAGCCCGTATACAGCCCCCCCCCCTTCGGCCCGTGCCCGGGCAGCAGTGAGCACCAGTGAGCACGGCGCAAGGCTGGCGCGAACCCCGGTGCGTCGATGATGATCGTCCATACGGACCGGCGGACGCCCGGAAGCCATTCCCGGCACCACGCCGGTCCGCCGGGCAAGCAATTGGTGTGATGGATGAACACGAGGCAGCCGTGGGTACGGCTATCGGCCTAGTCGTCCGTGACGCGACCGCACCGGCATCCGGAACGCCACCATCGGCGAATGACGTTCCATTCCGCGGTCGCCGATCGGTGGTAAATGTCAGGGGAACCGCACAATGAACAATGGGATTTGGGCATCTGAAAACGCGGCGGGCGCACTTGTCGCGGTCGCGGTACACGCGCCGGACGCGATGAGCAAGATCGGTATGACGAGTATGCTGGCGGCGGAACGCCGGTTGAAGATACTCACCGACGCGGCCGAGTTCCCGGCCGCCGACGTGATCGTGGTGGTCGAGGAATCGGTGTGTTCCGAGACTCTCTCCCTACCACGGGAAGTTCGCGCGGCCTCACCACACGAAGCACCCCCGCGTTGTGTGATCGTGACCGACGACTTCCCGGACAACATGCTGGTTCCCGCGATCGAGTGCGGCATGGCCGCGCTGCTCCCGCGAAACAGGATCGAAGCCGGCGTGCTGGCCCGGACGATTGTCGGAGTCAGTCAGGGAATGGTGTGCCTGCCACTTCGGCTCCAAGCCGGCCTGCTCGCCGAGTTCGACCGGGTGGTGAACAAGGTACTGAAACCGAGGGGGCTCACCCTGAGCGGACTTTCGGTCCGTGAGCACGAGGTCATCCGATTACTGGCGAACGGGTACGACACCGACGAGATCGCCGCCGAACTCGCCTACTCCGGCAGCCTGATCAAGAAAACGATCAAAGAATTGATGGATCGTTACGGCCTGCGCAGCCGCTCACACGCGGTGGCGCACGCGATTCGCCATGGAATCATCTAGCGTCCGGGACCGGCCGCGGACCCCAGGGCGAACTGGCGGTGCGCGGCCGTTGCCTGCCGGTCAGCTCTGTTCGCTAGGTGTGTCCGGCGGAGGCGCCTCGTCGTGCCGATGATGGTGCTGCCAAAGAGCGTCACAGACCTCGCGCACGCCCGACTGGAGGTGCCTGCGGTAGCTGCTGAACGGAACGCCGAGCCGGGCCGCCGCGGCTCTCTGATTGGTGTCACGGTCGAGGTAGGTGGCCCCGACCGCGCGCTGCTGCCTGAGACGACGTGGGTCCTGGCGCAGGGCGTCCACAGTGGTGACAACGGCCGCGCGCAAGGCACCGAGGTCACCGTAGACCCGGATGAGCTGGTTCACCGCGAGCGCCTCGTCGTCATGCCAGTCGCGCAGGGCCTGCTTGACCGCGGCGAAGAACTCCTCTTGGGACATCGCCGGTGCCGCACGGGTTTCGCGAACGGCGTCGCCCAGCATGACACCGCCCCGCAGCCTCTCCTCGGTTCGTTCGAGATGCTGCCCCAGGGGAATCTCGCGCCAGTCACGAATGAACAGCCCCCAGCTCCCGTCCCCGAGTTCCGGGATCGCCCGGTACAGCGCAAGGTCGTACGGTTCGACCTGGGACACGGCGGCAGCGGCGTTCGGCACGAGCAGGAAGCTCGCGACGAGCCCGTCCTTGCGATGCAACGACTTGATGGACTGGTATCCGGTATGGACGGTCACCTCGGCCACGTAGTTTTCGGCCGACAACGCCGGAACACCGAAGCGAGCGACCCCGACATGTTCACCGGGTTTCACCTGCCCGGCTTGATCGAGATACTCCCGTACCGGCGCGAGCACGGGGTCACCACTCAGCTCGTCCGTCCCCGGGTGCAGGCGCAGCCAGGCGTAGAAGGACACCATCGTCATGTCCTCGGCGCGGTGGTAGACGGAGAAGCCTTCCGGTTGCCTGTCGAGCCAGTAGGCCACCAGACGCGCATGCTCCTCGCCCCGGTACTCGCGCGCCAGCCGCAGCAGATCCTCACGAATCTCCGGCCGGTAGGCACTTTCGAACAGCGCCTCGCGTTCCCGGAAGGCGAGGATCTCCGCGCCCGCCGGGGAGAGGTACCGGCTGAGGTAGAGCAGGTCCCCCGCCGCCACCTCGATCTCGTCGTCCGAAACGGGCGACCGGCCGTGGAGCAAATGCCGCCACAAACGCAGATTCAACTCGGCGTAGGCGACGGGGTCGCGCCATTTGAAGGAGGAGTCGAGCACCTCGCGGACGAGTTCGTGGCAGACCAGTCCGTGGCGTCCTGTTTCGACGTACGGTAATCCGGCGAGCCAGTCGAACACGAGGTGCGCGTCTTGTTCGTCCAGGCTGGTGCGGAGCAGTCCGACGGTGACGTGGCGTACGTGACCGGCCACGCGCAGGCCGTACTCGTGCGCGGCCGAGGGCACCCGGTCGATCATGCGGGCCAGCAGGGTCTCGATGATGTGCTGGCTGGGTTCCCACGCGGCGTCGCGGACCGCACCGGGCTTGGCGGAGGTTTCTTCGGCGGCCAGGCACAGGGTGAGCGGGTGCCCCGCGGCGAAGCCGTTCACCGTGGCGTGCAGGTCGCCGGGAACACCGCGGTGGGTGAGCAGATCGCTGACCTCGTCCTGGGTCAAGGGGGCCAGGGGAATCGTCCGGACGAGCTGACGCCAGCCGAGGTCGAGCGTCCACTGTGGCTCGGGGCGATGCCGTCCGGCGATGACGACGACGGTGTCCTCGGGCACCGTCGGCAGGAGCTGCTCACGCAACCAGGCCTCCAGTGCCTGGCAATGCTCGAATCCGTCGATGACCAGCACCGGCCGCTCGGTCGTGTGCACCGGCGCGACAGCCTCCGTCAGCGCGGTGGTGGAGGTGAGCACGTACTCCCCGTCCACCCACACCACCGTGCGACCCCGCTCGTCGGCGTCATCGGCGAACTGCCGTAACAACGCCGACTTCCCGATCCCGCCAGGACCATGGACGAACAACACCTGCGGAGCGTCCGGGCCACCACGAAGGGCCGAGCCGAAAACCTGCCGATACTCGGCCCGGCCGATAAAGCCCGTACGGAAGAACGGCCGCACACGGTCAGCCAACGAACGCCGCCCCCGGCGTACCGGCAGCGGCCGCACCACCTCGTCCACGCGCCGGTCCTCCATGCCTACGCGACCTCGGACAGACGCTGGGTGAGGCGCCGATCGAAGCTGACCGTCGCCGACCGGGAACCCGCCCCGTCGCACGGTGGTCGTGACGCGTTCTGAGCGCTTGTCCCGGGATGTCGCAGATCATCAAGCACAACGCGTCAACCCCCGGCGCTCCGTCATCGCTACCAGGTTAAACGGGTAACCCGAACCCGGGTCAACGTAGCATCCACCCGGGCGAAGTCAAATCGAACGAGACCGGCCTCTCGCGTTCAAGCCGTGATCAGCTGATCATGCGCGGTTTCTCGTCGTACCCGGCAGTGTCCGGGGCACGATGTGCCAGCGCTCGAAGCCGCTGCGTCGCCTGCGGCGCGAGCTGGTCGGCGAAACTGGTCAGCAACCGCTGGGCATCGCGATGACTCCGCTCGTGATCACCGCGGGCGTGGCGGATCTCGATGCGCTCGAGCGTGGCCGCCACCCGCTGGGCGGGGTTCCGCGCGAGGTCGACGGCCGCGTCGAGCCACCGCAACGCCCGCGACGGCGACCGCGCACCGACCTCGCTTGCCCGCTCCATCAGCGCGGGGAAGGCGAGGGCGCGGTCGATCAGCCCTCCGGCGTCGACGACCAGATCGCACAGGTAGTCCAGGTCGTCGCACCGTGCTTCGCCCGTCCACACCGCGGTGATGGCCGTGGCCGCGAGTTGCCGGCGTTCGAAGGGAGCCATGGCGCCGGTGAGCGACGAAGCGACGACCGGCACGAGCACCCGCCACGAGTGTCCATTCCGGCCACGATGCAGAATTCCCTCTTGCCGCAAGGTGTCCAGCAGCGCCACGGCCTCGGCTTCGCTCGTCTCGAGTACCCCGGAGACCAAGCGCGGTACCGCCTCCCCGAGCGGCGCGAACACGCAGGCCGCGGTCGCCGCGGCACGGACTGGCGAAGGCAGGACACGAAGGCGCCGCAGCACGCCGTCGTCCCGTGACGACGGCACGGGGAACGCGGGCGGCACACAAGACGCCTTACCGTCGAGCACGCGGATGGTGCCGTTGTGCAGGAGCATCTCGATCGAATCGCGTACCGCGGCCGGAATACCCCGGGAAAGCTCCCTCACCCTGCCGGTCACTTCGTCGTCCGGTTCGGCCGACGTGGCCGCCGCGATTTCGGCCACGATTTCGCCTTCCGCCATCGGCCGAAGCCGGACGGAGGAAACCAGGCTGTCGTCCCGCAGGCTCCGCCACCAAGGCAGCTGCTCGACCGGAATCGGTGTGCGGACCGCGCACACGCAGGTGACCGATTTTCCGGCCGGTTCGCGCACCAGTGCGCCGAGGACGGCGCGCGAGTCGCGGTCGCTCCACTGCACGTCGTCGATCAGCAACGCGGCGGCGCGGCCATCGCGCAGCAGCTCGGCAGCCACCGCCAAGGCGGCCCGCCGGGCGATCTCCGGATCCCGGTGCGCACCCACGACCGGGGCGAGCGGCACGGAACTCGAGTCGGAGCCGGGTGACCGTACCGGTGTCGCATCGCCGTCGCGGGTGAAACGAATCGCCGTGACCGCCGTCCCTCTCTCGAACAGCCGCTCGCCGGCTTTGCGCAGCGCGGTCGTCCGGCCGATCCCCGGCGGGCCGGTCATCGCCACGATCGGCGCGCCCGCGGTGAGAGCGGAAAATACGGTGTCCACATCCACCAGCATGCGGCCCGCGCGGCGGCCCCGGAACTCGACGAGCGGGGATCGAGGACTTTCGGCTTGGGAACGTATCCGAACCACTTACGGAAAGATCACACCCGATACGAAGCTATCCGGGGAAAGTACCGGCCAGGCGATACGGAAGGTTTTCACAGATTTCGCGCACACCCGCTGGGGGATGCCGACGGTAACCACCGAAGGCGCAAAAGGACACCGGCGCCCGGTCTCCCGGACGGAGTGTTCGCGACAGGCCGAGGCCGGTGTTGTCCTTTCCGGTCAGGAGGATTCGAGGATCTCCGCCAGCCACCGGGTGTCGATCAGGTAGCGGTCGCAGGGGAATCCCCGTTTTCGCAGGCCGCGGCGGAGTAGCTCGGCGAGGGATTTTCCGTCGGCGTGGTAGGCCTTGCGACCGGCGGGGGTCAGTTCGACGAGCCGGCGGCGGGCGTGGTGCGGATCGGTGGTGATCCGGAGCAGTCCGTCCTCCTCCAGTGGGCGCAACGCCCGGCTGACCGCGGGGTCGGAGACCCCCAAGGACCGCGCCAGCCGATGCTGGGTGGCCGGCTCGATGTCTTCCAGCGCGCCGAGCAGCCGCAGCCGGGCGTAGCTGAGCGCTCCTTCCCGGCCGGTGTTCCGGCGCGCGTGCTCCCCCAGCAGGGAGACCACACGGTGCAGCAGATCCGAGAGTCCGTCGTCCATCGGCCGACCCTACCGCGAGTGTTGACAAGTTAATATTAACCATGCAATACTCAGACTATGACCGCGACGAACTACACCTTCCAGACCTGCTTCCCGCTGATCACGCCGGTGATCGCCTGCATCGGAGCACTCGTGCGCTCCCGCCGCGCACACACCCGCCTCGAACGACTGGAGATCTGGCAGCGGTGGTGGGCGGTCGCCGCACTCGGCTTCGGCAGCCTGTGGATGACCCTGAGCTTCCTGACCATCCCGGACTACATGGCCGAGACGATCGGCTTCGCCCGCACCCCCTTCGTTTTCGAGATCGCCTTCGCCAACCTCGGACTCGCGATCATGGGCTTCCGCGCCGTCAAGGCATCGCTGCGCGAACGCGTGACGATCGGCCTGGGCGCCGGCATGTTCCTCTGGGGCGCCACGATCGGCCACCTCTACCAGTTCTTCGCCAACGGCGACCACGCGCCGGGCAACACCGGCGGTGTCCTGGTCTGCGACGTCCTCTTCCCCGCCGTGATGATCTTCCTCGCCCGGCGCGCCCAGAAGCTGCAGGCCCAGGCCGCCCCCGCCGAACTCCCGGAAAACCAGCTCGTCTCGCGCTGAACACCCGTACCGGAATCAACCACCCCCGCCCCACAGCGGGGGTTTTCCGGCGACCGGCACGGCCACCAGCCGCCCGGATCGGCGGCACGCGACCACAAATCGAGGTAAGGGTCCCGGACGACCGGCGGATCCGATCTCGTCGTCACCCTTCCGCCGTCCGCTCAGACCGATCCGGCGCTCCGCCCAGCGGCGTGAAGAAAGGGCGCTCAACGCGCCTTCGCCGTGTTGTTGTGCTCGCGAATGAGCCGCTGCGCCGCGTCGTGCTCACGCGCTTCGATGGCGTCGACAAGACGTTCGTGCAGCAAGTAGCGCTCGGCGATGTACCGCGGCAGCGGTGAGGTCTCGGTGCCGCCCACCCCACGCGTGTGCGCCTGGACGATATCGAGGAGGCTGAGGTACACCGAGCGCAGGATGACGCTCGGGCTGACCTCGGCGATTTTCCGGTGCAGCGCCCAGTTCGCCCGGACGAACGCCACCGGGTCGCCGTCGTCGCGCGCGTTCGCCATGTCACGCAGGCGATCCCGCATTTCGCGGACATCGATCGCCGACGAATGCCAGACCGCGTCCTCGACCAGAAGGGGGTCGAGGGCGTCGCGCATCCGCACCGCGTCGGCCACCGACGGCGCATCGCCGTCGAGGGCGAGTACGGAGTTTCCGAGCCGCACCACCGCCGAACGCTCGGCCGCGAAGATCCCTCCCCCCGGGCCGGATCGGGAAACGATCCAGCCGCGACTCTGCGCGAGCTTCACCGCCTCGTTGAAGGTGCCGACGGAAACACCACAGGCCGGCCGCAGCGACACCTTCGTCCCGAGACGCTCACCCGGCTGTGCGCGCTCGGCCAGTTGCTCCAGAACACGCGCGGCGTACTCCGCGCGACTGCCGACGTGGCTGCCGGGGGCCGCCACGGGTGCACCCGTGAGGTCCGCCATGGGCCATCCCCTTCCTCTACGGCTCACGATGAGCCGCGTCCGATCCTTGACTTCACTCCGCGACTCGGGCAGCATACCCGATAATTAATCATGATTAATAGCAATCGAAATGACCGATTTGCCGAACGTGAGGGAGTCTCCGAGATGGACATCCACGACGTGATCGTCGTCGGAGCCGGACCCGTCGGCCTCTTGACCGCCCGTCTGCTGGGGCTCGCCGGCCACGACGTCCATGTGGTGGAGCGGTGGCCGGAGCCCTATCCGTTGCCCCGGGCGGTCCACTTCGACCACGAGATCGGCCGGTTGCTGCAGTCGGCGGGGCTGGCCGATCGGGTGCGCGAGATCAGCGCGCGGGTTCCCGACCACTACGAATGGCGCAACCGTGACGGCGAAACACTGGTGAAGATCGACTGGTCGCTGGACGGTTCGTGCGGCTGGCCGGTGGCGAACTTCTTCTCGCAGCCCGATCTCGAAGCCGTGCTGGCCGGGTCGCTCGGCGAGCTACCCACCGTGCGGCTGTCGCGCGGCCTGGAGGTCGTCGGGATCCGCGAGGGCGACCGGGACGTCGAGCTGACCGTGTCCGATCGCGCCGCGCGGCACCACCGGCTGCGTGCTCGCTACGTCGTGGGGTGCGACGGCGCCAACAGCTTCGTACGCCGGCACCTGAATCCCACCCTGATCGACCTCGGCTTCCACTTCGACTGGCTGATCGTCGACGTGCTCCCCCACGACGAGCAGGACTGGTCGCCGATGAACTGGCAACTGTGCGATCCGGCGCGCCCGACCACGATCGTCTCCGGCGGCCCCGGCCGTCGGCGGTGGGAATTCATGCGGCTGCCGGGCGAGGACCGCGACCGCCTCGACACCGAAGAAACCGCCTGGCGGCTGCTCGAGCCGTGGGGGCGCACACCGGAGAACACCACGATCGAACGGCACGCGGTGTACACGTTCCAGGCGCGATGGGCGGAGGAATGGACGCGGGGCAGGCTCGCGCTCGCCGGGGACGCGGCCCACCAGATGCCGCCGTTCGCCGGTCAGGGAATGTGCTCCGGCCTGCGCGACGCCGCGAATCTCGCCTGGAAGCTGGATCGGGTGCTGGGCGGGGTATGCGAACCGGCCATCCTGGACACCTACACCACGGAACGCCGCGACCACCTCCAGCACGCCGTCTCGATGTCGGTGGCGTTGGGGCGCACCATCTGCGTGCTCGACGAGGACGAGGCGCGAGCGCGTGACAAGCGGATGCTCGCCTCGCACGGCGACCCGCGGGAGGCGTTGCCGCCGATGCCTCCCGAACGCCTCGGCGAAGGTGCTTGGGAGGCGGTGTTGACGCCACCGGCGGTGCGGGCGACGCTCACTCCGCAGTTCCAGGTGCGCGACGGCGATGTCTCCGGTCTGCTCGACGACGTGTCCGAGGGCGGTCCCGGATTCCTGCTCCTGGGTTACGGCGTCGACCCCGCGGTGAATCTGACCGAGGAACAAACCGCGGTGTGCGACGTGCTCGGCGTGCGATCGGTGATGCTGGTGGAGGCGCACCAGGCGAGCGAATACCTCGCCAGATCGGCGCGGACCCGTTCGCTCACCGCGGGGGACGAGCAAGTCCGTGACTGGTTCGTCGCGGCCGGTGTCACCGTTGTGCTTGTCCGGCCGGATTTTTACGCCTACGGCGCGGTCACGGACCCGGGCAGGGTCGGTGACCTGATCGACCGGCTGCGATCCGACCTCGCGGTGGCGAATATCCCCGTCCGGCAAAACACCGCCGGCTGATACCTGCCCCGAACGAGGCGTTCCGGCCTACCGGTTCGGTCCTTTGTGGATCGATGGGGCTCGATTCAGGGGTGGTATTCCGGACAGCCCGTCAGGGGATCAAATCTGCGGCACCATGGCCCAGTGCTTACCCGTGTCGCTTCCCTGGGTGATGACCGCGCCGCCCTTGCTCGGACGAATCTGGGCAGGGAGATCATTGACCAGGAAGGACTGGCCCGTTACGGTGTTGATGCCTCGGACCTCGATGGACTCGACGGAAGTGCTGTTCCCGAGGACGTCGAACGTCCGGCAGGCCCCCTTGTCGACGGGGGACGTGCTGTACCCGGGCCGGTCGGGGAAGACGACGAACGACGCGTAGTTCCCTTCGGAGCACACTTCGAGCTTGCCTCCGTTCGTAGCGGCCGAAGCGGGCGTGGACGCGGCCAGTGCGGTTGCCGAAGCGAGAGCACCGAGCACGATGGCGGATGCTGCCGCGCGCTTGACGGTATTCACCGTGAGCTTCATGCGAGACTCCTCAATCACGTGTTTCAGATGTGCTTCCAGCAATTACCGGGAGGTCCCCCGGATCTCGTTCACCAGAAGTCACGTGGCGAACATGGGGAACATTACGGTGCCCGCTGTTTCAGCGGCGCTTCGCGAAGTCGTTATGTCCGTGAAACACCGGACGCGGAATACTGGAGCCGACCGAGTGCGGAAATGCCGCAGAGAACGGAGGTCAGCGTGCGAGTGCTTGTCGTGGAGGACGAGGAGGACTTGGCTGTCTTCGTCGCCGAAGGCCTTCGTCGGCACGCCATGGCGGTGGACATCACGCACGACGGGACCACTGCCTTGGAGAAGCTGCAGCTGGTCGAGTACGACGTCCTGGTGCTGGACCGTGATCTGCCCGGTCTGCACGGGGACGAGGTCTGCGCGCGACTCGCCGCCGAAGGATCGGCAACCCGCATTCTCATGCTGACAGCAGCCGGTGACGTCCGCGACCGTGTCGCCGGCCTGCGCCTCGGCGCGGACGACTACCTGCCCAAACCCTTCGACTTCGACGAGTTGGTCGCCCGGGTCGACGCGCTTCGCCGCCGAGAACGACCGGGTCTGCCTCCGGTACTCCGCCATGGCGGTCTCGAACTCAACCCCGCACTGCGGCAGGTGACCCAATACGGCCGGTTCATCAGCTTGTCCAACAAGGAGTTCGGCCTCCTGAGGACGCTGATCGCCGCCGACGGCGCCGTGGTCAGCGCCGAAGAACTGCTCACCAAGGTGTGGGACGAGAACGCCGATCCGTTCACCAGCGCCGTCCGCATCACGATGAGCAGGCTGCGCGCGAAACTGGACGATCCCGCGGTGATCGAAACCCTCCCCGGCGTCGGCTACCGCGTGCGAGGTGCGGGGCCATGAGGCAGGTGGGCTTACGGACCAGGCTCACGGTGGTGTACACCGTGATGTTCGTGGCCGCGAGCGCCGTGGTGGTGTCACTGGTCTACCTGGCGAACAGGGATTCGCTGCTGCACCTGATGGCGCCGATCCCCCGGACGCCCCAGATACCGCAAATCGGTGCGCCCCCGCTTCCGGTCCCGGAAGTCGTGCAGCAGCCGCTGGACAGCGGCGTCGATGACGCACTGGACAAGCTCGTGTGGGCGTCCGTGGGCACTTTCCTGTCACTCGGCGCGATCGCGGCCCTGCTCGGCTGGTGGCTGACCGGGAAAGTCCTAAACCGCGTCCATCGGATCGCGGAGCAGGCGCGGCGGATCTCGACGGCGAACCTCCACGAACGCATTGCCCTTACCGGCCCACGCGACGAGACCAGGGAGCTGTCCGACACGCTCGACGGTTTGCTCGATCGCCTCGACCAGGCGTTCCACGCCCAGGAACGGTTCATCGCGAACGCCTCGCACGAGCTGCGCACGCCACTCGCGGTGACACGAACGGCGATCCAGGTCGGCCTCGGCTCGGTCGATTCGCCCGAACTGCTTCGCGTGAAGCAGTATCTGTTGCGCAGCAACGACAAAAGCATCGCCCTGATCAACGGTTTGCTCCAGCTCATGCGAGGGAAGCAAGGGCTCCACAGCCTGGTGCCGACCCGTTTCGACGAGATAACCCGGAGAACCGTGCAGGAGACCGGCTCGAATAACCCGCGAATCGAGCTGGACGTGGTTCCCTGCGAAACACTGGGAGACGAGCTGCTGCTCGGTCAGGTCGTCCGCAATCTGGTGGACAACGCCGTGCGCTACAACATACCGTCCACTGAGGACACCGAGGGGAAGGTCACGCTCGACCTTCGCCCGGTCAAGGATTCCGCGTGCCTACGGGTGAGCAATACCGGACCGGTCGTCCCCGCCGACGAAGTCGAGCAACTCTTCGAACCATTCCGTCGCGGCGCCCAGCGCGCCGGGCATCCCGAGGGCAGCGGTCTCGGTCTGTCCATCGTGCGCGCCATCGTCACTGCGCACAGCGGCCATGTCTCAGCGGTCTCGCAGCCCGAAGGCGGGCTCACGGTCACGGTGAACATTCCCCTGGCGCTTTCGGGCACGGGCACCACGTGATCTGTTCTTGATGAACACCATCGCTCGGCGGTCGTTTTCCTTGCCGGAGGGAAATAGCAAGGCCGGTTTCGGTCCTGGGTGTGTGTGGACAGTGGCGTGTGCGCTTAGAGCACGTCTTACACCAACGACTCCTACGCGCTCAAACCGCTGGTGATGGCGATACCGGCAATCAAGTCGCGACGCGGTCCACGACAACGCAAGCCCGGCAAGCTGCACGCCGACAAGGCCTACGACCAACCCGACCTGCGAACGCTGGGTTCGCGACCGCGGCATCAAGGTCCGCATCGCCCGCACAGGCATCGACTCCAGCGAAAACTCGGCAGGCGCCACTGGGTGATCGAACGAACTATGTGCCTGGCTCACCGGCCACCGGCGCCTAATAGTGCTTTGTCAGGGGTCCGTTGCTGGGAGGATGACGGTCGTGGTCAGCCCCCCATCGGGATTCGGGGTGGCGGTGGCAGTGCCGTGGTGGCTTTGTGCGATGGCACGGACGAGGGCCAGGCCCAGGCCATGACCGTTCGCCCGGGTGCGGGTTCCCGCGCGGTAGAACGGTTCGAACAGCCGGTCGGCGTCCTCGGCGGAAATGAGCTCACCGGTGTTGGTGACGGTGACTACCGCGGTGTCGTCCCGGGCCACGATGGTTAGCCGCGCGATACCTCCGGAGTGGTTGTGCCGGATAGCGTTGTACAACAGGTTGATCAGCAGGTGGTGGAGCAGATCCTGGTCACCACGCAGGTGAACCGGGTGTACTTCGCCACGCAGGCTGACCCTGCCCGCGGTCGCTTCGTTGTGCACCTGTTCGAGCGCTCGTTCGGCCACCGAAGCGAGGTCGACCGGCTCGGTGTCGTTCATGCCGTGGTCGGCCCGGGACAGCAGGAGCAAGGACTCCACTGTGGCGATGCTGCGTTCGTTGGTGGCCAGCAGCTTGGGGGCGAGGATGGCGAGATCGTGGTCCTGCGGATGGGCGGCGGCGACCTGCAGCATGGTGCGCATAGTGGTCAGCGGGGTGCGCAGTTCGTGCGAGGCGTTGGCGGCGAAACGTTGCTGGGCTTGGAAACTCGTCTGCAGCCGGTCGAGCATCGTGTCGATGGTGTCGGCGAGTTCGGTGAACTCGTCGTGGGGTCCGTCGAGGTGGATGCGTTCGTCCGGGGTGTGCCCGGCGACCGTGCGTGCGGTCTGGGTGATGCGGTGGACAGGGGCAAGGATTCGCCCCGCGATGATCCAACCGAGCAGGAGTGCGACCAGGGCCAGTCCGATCAGCGCAACCCCATACACTCGCAGCAGCATCGTCAGGAAGTCGTCCTTGCTGACGATCAGGTCGGACGGAGCGGCGATATGGGTGGGGCACACAGCCGAGGGGGGCATCAGGGCTTCGTGGCTGTCCCCTGGGGATAGCAGCTTTGGCTCGGCGTAGTCCGGGATGTAGCGCATCAGGAAGTACACCGAGGTCAGCAATGCGATGCCGCAGGCGAGCACCAGGCCGCCGTAGAGCAGGGTGAGCCGCAGCCGGATGGACAACCGGCTCCGCCGCAGCGTGGCGTGGACGCTCACGGGCTCGCGGCGAGGTAGTAGCCGACGCCGGTGGCGGTGTGCAGGATCGGCGGATCACCGAGTTTGCGCCTTAGCGTGGAGATGGTGATGCGGACCGCGTTGGTGAACGGGTCGGCGTGGGCGTCCCACGCCTTCTCCAGCAGCTGTTCTGCGCTCAGCACTGCCCCATCCGCGCGCAGGAGCAGTTCCAGGACGGCGAATTCCTTACGGGTCAGGCGCAGGGAGTGGTCGTCCCGGCGGGCGTCGCGACGTGCGGGATCCAGCCAGAGGCCGGCGTGGGTCAGCACCGGCGGGTGCGCCGTGCCTGCGCGCCGCCGCAAGGCGTGCAGCCGGGCCACGAGTTCGGGGAAGTCGAACGGCTTGACGAGATAGTCGTCGGCACCGATACGCAGTCCGTCGACCTTGTCGGCCGATCGGCCCGCCGCGGTCAGCATGAGAATCCGGCACTCCGGCCGGGCGGAAGCCGTTTGACGGCAGACCTCGTCCCCGTGCACCCCGGGAAGATCACGGTCCAGCACCAGCACGTCGTATTCGTTGACCGCCACGCATTCCAGCGCGGTGGCTCCGTCGTGGGCGATGTCGACGGCCATGCCTTCCCTGCGCAGACCGGACTGCAACGCCTCTGCGAGGAACACCTCGTCCTCCACGACCAGCACCCGCATGCTATTCCACTCTCCTGTTCCCGGACCGACCGGAGCGCTGCCCCGAATCGGTGCCACCGCAATTATCCCATCACGGACTTATGGCGACCATATGGAGATCGGCATAGGCTGACCATAATACCGATCTGGCTTCATTGAGTACGCCGCGGCCCAACCGCCTCGGCGTACTCCACAGCCAACCGAAGGAATCTTGATGTCCTTGTTCTTGAAGCGCAGCGCCATGGTCGTCGCCGGCCTGGCCATCATGCTTGGCACCGGCAGCTCCGCGTTCGCCAGCACCACTGACATGCCGGCTGGCGGCGGATCCGCACCGTCGTCCGGGTGCCCGGTCCTCGAGCCGCCGAAGGGCCCGATCCAGATTGGGGATCCCGGTCCGGGCGCCGTCCCGGCAACCCCGATCCCCGCCGGGTGCCTGATCCCCGCGCCGGTCGGGACGCCGGGCCCCGGCGACATCCCCGTCCCCGGGCGGCCGACGCCCGCGCCGGTCAGCCAGGGCAAGTAGCTCGTCACCGGCGACGATAGTGTCGTGATCAAGAGGGGCCGCCCGGCCCCTCTTGATCGGATCGGCGGGAATTGCGCACGCTCGGAATAACACCTCTCCACCAGTAGGGCACATCCAGAGGCATATCAAGGTCGCCCTCGACCTGGGCGTCACCCCGAGGGAGATCCTGGAGCGATAGAGATCTCCTTGCCCGGGGCCGGAATCGTTGCCTTCCAGACCGGTTTCGAAGCCTGGCGCGAGATCGTCGGCGCCCCACGCCACTCAGGAGCTGGCCGGGCGTCTCCGGGAGCGCGACGTAGCGATGCTGGACGCGCCGGTTTCCGGCGGGCCACGCAAGGCCGCGACCGGCGAGCTGACGATCATGGCGCGCGGTTCGGCCGAAGACTACGAGGGAGCCCTTCCCCTGCTGCGCGCAATGGGCACGTCGGCCCCGCCGGATCCGCGCACGCGTTGAAGGCACTCAACAACCTGTTGTCGGCCATCAGCTCGGTCCTGCCGCTCCCGTACACGACCGCCCGTGCCGCATCGACGCCCGGCATGGTGGCCAAGGTGGACAAACCCCGGGTTTTTCCGGGTAGGAAAAATGTCGTGGTCACCTACGCCGGTCGGCTCTATGAACAGCGTCTGTACTCTCAACGACAGGCGAGCAAGGGTGGCGAACCGCTGATAACAAGTTCGGCTACCCGTCGAGCGGGCAGGAACACCCAGGAGGTACTGGAAACATGTCCATCACTATCCGACCTGCCGATCTCGCTGACGAGGCCGAGGACGTCACCGCACTGTTGGTGGACTACATGACGAAGGCTCATCGGCAGTTCCTGGAAACGTTTGGTTTTCGTGGTGCACCCACGGATATTTCCGGCTTGCGGGATTCGCTGGGAGAGTACGGTGGTTCGTCCAATGTGCTGCTGGTGGCGGAGGACTCGGACCGCGGGTTGGTGGGGGTGGCGGGACTGCGGTCTCTGGAGCCCGGTGTCATGGAGGTGAAGCGGATGTACGTGGTGCCTGAGTGCCGTGGCCTGCGCGTCGGCTCGCTCCTGCTCGATGGCCTGCTGGAAGAGGCACAGCGGATGGGGGCGTCGGCTGTCAGGCTTGACACTGCCCGATTCATGGTGGAGGCCCAGCGTTTGTACCGCTCACGTGGTTTCGTCGAGAGGCCGCCCTGCCCGGGGACGGAAATCCCGCAGGACCTCCACGAGCTCTGGGTCTTCTTTCAACTGCCGATCGGTCCGCCTGCGGCCGATTAGCCGCAGGCGCAGCCGGCATAAGCCAGGCCAAGAACAGGTACGGCGGCCCCGTCGGCGGACTGGTTCTCCGAGTCGACACGCGCGCCACTGTCGGCGAAGGTGACTGTCCCGACTGAGGGCGCGGTCGAGTCGCTGCGTGACTCCCACGGTGCCGCCGGACGGCCGCGAAGACGTCAGACCACGGCCGCGTCCGGCCGTGCCCCGAAACGACCCGGGCCCTCCCCCAGGAGGACCTCACGCGATCGTCCCGGGACCGCGGATACGATTCGTGGCCCGAAGGGCACGACTGCGGAGCCGCGGCGAAAAGTCCCGTTATGCTCCGCGTAAACCTCGCAGGTAATTCTCCGCCCCGGAAAGCCGCGACGCTCGGAATTTTCGGCTATTCGCTGGAAGAAAGCAGTTGGAGTGAACTGGCAGAACCACCTACACGACTATTGCGAGCGGGTTTCCCCGGCGTTCTGGGCCGAACCGGTCAACGCGCTGAGCAACGCGGTGTTCGTCCTCGCGGCGGTGATCGTCTGGCGGACGCAGCGCAGAACCCGGGTTCCGGTCCCGGCCAGTCTCACGGTGCTCGTGGTGTTGATGGCGGTGATCGGGGTGGGCAGTTTCGTCTTCCACACCGTGGCCACCGCGTGGTCGCAGTTGCTGGACGTGGTGCCGATCGGGGTGTTCGTCTGTTGCTATCTGGCCGCGTACCTGCACTGGTTCTGGCGCTGGACCTGGTCTCGCGCGTGGCTGGGAGTGCTGGTGTTCGCCGGCGTCTGCGCCGCGACCGTGCTGGTGTTCGGCAACCGCAGCATCAACGGTTCGCTGCCCTATCTTCCGGTACTGGCGACCCTCGCGGGTTGCACCGTGGCGCTCGCCCTGTCCAGGGAACGGGAACGGGCCGCGCACTGGCGCGCGTTCGCCTTGGCGACGGTCCTGTTCGCCGGCGCGCTGCTGTTCCGCACCCTGGATTTCGCGGCCTGCGCCCGATTCCCGCTCGGCACCCACTTCCTCTGGCACCTGCTCAACGGTGCCGTGCTGCTGGTGCTGTCTCGCGCACTGGTCGCCCACTGGCAGCGGACACGCCGCTCCGGCGAGCCGGGTACCCCTGCCGCGACCGGCAGCTCCGATGCCGTCGCTCATCCCGCCGGATAGCCTGGCCGCATGGCAGAAACTCGTCCTGGAGGTCGTACGGCCCGTACCCGCGCGGCGGTGCACAACGCCGTGCGCGAGTTGTTCGCCGAGGGACAGGACCAGCCGTCGGTGCGGGAAGTGTCCGAGCGGTCTCGGCTGGGCGCACGCGGTCGCCGGGCAGGTGAAGACCCGGGAGGGCACCGAAAAGCAGCGACCGCGGCTGCTGCTGCCCCGGATCCCATGCGCCTGAACCAGCAGTGTCCACAGAGGACTCTCGGGCCGGTAAGGCCACCTTGCGGGCGTGGCCTTACCGGCGCCTGGCACGGCAGGTCCTGAGGTAGCTGAGGAAGGAGGCCTGCAAGCCGGTCACATGCGTTTCGCGCAGGATCGCGCTGGTGACGGCCGCGCCACGGGAGGTGAGGCGGTGCAGGACGGTGGCCGCGTTCTTCGTGAGGTTCTGGTAGATGGCCAGGTCTCCGAGTAGCTCTTGCTCGTTGAGGGTCACGTGCAGCTCGGCGGCAGGCCGGCTGTCCCCCATTTCTCGGAGCTGGGCGAAGATCCGACTGTCCTCACCGGTGACGCCGGGGCTGCCCGCTCCGATGCTTTCGAAGAGCGTGCTGCCGGTGAGCCAGGTGTAGAGGCCGAAAAGTCCGCCGTAGGAGTAGCCGAAAAGGCCGTGACCGCTCGTGGCTGTGCCGTAGTCGCGTTCGATCCGCGGGTACAGTTCCGCGGTGAGGAAGTTCAGGAACGCGTCGGCGTGGGTGTCGCGTAATTCGGCGAGGTAGGCGTCGGCTTCCTCGCGTGTCCTCGCGCCCGCTCGCACTCCCATCTCCACGGCGTCGACGAGTTCCTGGGCGATGGGCTCGCCGGGTGGCACGAGGTCCCTGTTGCGCAGCCGATCCCAGTGCCGTGCTTCCTCGCCCGCGTAGCCGACGCTGACTTGGATATACGGCTGGATCCGTTGCATGGGGTCGAGCTGGGTGACGATGAGCGGAGCCGTCATGCCCACGGCCCAGTTGCCGTCGAGCACATACACGACAGGCGCTCGCGTCGTGGCGGGGTCGTAGCCCGGTGGCGTGGTGACCCAGACGCCGTAGTCGTGCCCACCGCTGGAACGCGTCTCGAAGTAGTCGGTGCCGGCGAGGCAACCCTGCCACATGGTGCTCATCGGAGGTCCTTCACAACTCGGCCGGCCTGGAGAACGAGGACGGCGTTGGCGGGGTCGGCGAACAATTCCGGGTCTTCGAGCGGGTTTCCGTTCCACAACACGAGATCTGCCTGCATGCCGGGAGCGATGACCCCCACCTGATCGGCCAGTCCGAGGATCTCGGCGTTGGTCTTGGTGGCCGCCACGAGGGCGTCCATCGGCGTCTCGAGTTCCGCGCGGATCCTGAGCTCGTCGCCTCGACGGTCCTGCACCGGACCGATGAGATCGGAGCCCAGCCCGATCCGCACTCCGGCTTCCCTTGCGACAGCGAGCGCCTCGGTCATCCGCTCACGAACACCCAGCACACGCTCGCGGACCGACTCGTCGAGGCCGGTTCCAGCGGTGTCCCGCAGCAGTTGCTCGACGACGGCGAACGTGGGCACAAGGGCGACCTCGCGAGCAGCCATCAGGCTGGCCGTGGACTCGTCGAGGTCGGTGCCGTGCTCGACACAGCGCGCCCCGGCCTCGACCGCGTTCCGGATGCCGTCGTTGTTGTGGGCGTGAACAGTCACGTAGGTGCCCCGTGCCGCGGCTTCTTGAACAGCGACGGCGATCTCCTCGACGGTGAACTGGGTGTCGGTCAGCCGGTCGTGCGCCCCGACCACTCCGCCGGTCACACAGAGCTTCAGGAAGGAGGCTCCGCGACGGAAGGCCTCGCGCACGTTGCCTCGCAGCTCGTCCGCGTTGCCCGACATCATGGACAGGGCACACAGACCCGGAACGTGATGACTGCTCCACAGCTCGGTGGGTTCCCAGTCGGCTCCGTAGTAGCCGTGCCCGCCGGTCTGGCACTGGACAGGTCCGCACGACAGGACGCGCGGCCCCCTGACCTTGCCCTTGGCGATCGTGGTGACGACACCGCCGTCGATCCCGCCGGTGTCCCGGACGGTCGTGAAACCGGCGTCGAGCGTCGTGCCGGCCGTGGCGAAGATGTCCGCCGCGATCTCGGCGGCACTGAGCCGGAACGAGAACTGCGGCTGGATCGGGCTCGACAGTCCTAAGTGGACGTGTGCGTCGATCAGGCCGGGCGTCATCGTCAGTCCGGTGACGTCGAGGCGCTCGCCGGATGCGCTGGAGGCACCGAGCTGGGCGATACGCCCGTCTTCGACGGTGACGTCGGTGTCGACGGGGTCGCGACCCGACCCGTCGACGACCGTCGCGCCGGTTATCCGAAGTCTTCCCACGAGTCGTTCCCTCCGCCGTCGCGAGCCTGCTGCGACCATGTGTGACGCAGCACAACGCCCTCGACCTCTCTTTTCCAATGGATAAACTGTGGGAGTGATCCTGTCAAGCACGGAACGCACCGGCGACGCACGCGAGCGTCTCCTGACCCGGCTTCTCGACGCCTTCGACGGTGCCCTTCCCTCGCCGGAGGTGTCGCTCCGCGAGGTCGCAGCCCGGGCCGGGACCAGCCACGCCCTCCTGCGATACCACTTCGGGTCGCTCCCGGGTGTCTTGGCCGCCATGCTCGGGGCACTGCGATCCCGTGACAACGAGGCGCTCTTCGAGGTCGCCCGGCAGGGCACCTTCGACGACTTCGTCGTGGCGATCTGGCGGGCCTACACCCGCCCGGAACAGCTGTCCCGCATTCGCGGCTTCTTCCACGTCGTAGGACTGGCCGCGTACAGCCCGGAGGAATTTCGCGAGTTCATCGACTCGCTCGGCGACCTGACCAAGATGCTGGCCTCGCTCGCGGAACGCGAAGGGCTCGACGCCAAGGAAGCACTGACCCTGGCCACCGTCACCGTTGCCGCGATTCGCGGCCTGCTCCTGCAGGAAGTTCTGACTCCAGGCGCCCACTCGGAGGACGCGGTCGCCTTGATCCTGCGCATGAGCAAGGACCCCTCCGGGCCACGAACGCATCCGGGTCCTTGACCCTGCGGTATCGCGGCGACGGCACGCCGGGGAATGCCGAGAGTGCCGGTGAAATCTCGCGGCCCGGGCTCACAACGGAATGGCGTGCTGGGTGACGTAGTACCGGATCAGCACTTCCATCGAGCGGCGAAAGGAATCCTGCCTGCTGTCGCTCAGCGTGCCCGCCAGCTGGCCGAGCTCGGCCCGGACCGCCTCGCGCACCAGGTGCACGACGGCCCGGCCGGCCTCGGTGACGGTGACGTGGACGGCGCGCCGGTTGCCGGGGACCGCGATCCGCCGCACCAGCCCACGCCGCTCGGCGCGGTCGACAAGGCCGGTGACGCTGGACTTCTCCAGTTCCAGGATGCCGGCCAGCTGCCGCATGCCGATCTCGCGGTCGTCGAGCACGGCGAGCATCCGCAGCTGGGTGACCGACAGGCCTTGTTCTCCGGCGAGGCGCCCCAGGATCGCCTGCACGATGAACGACAGCTGCATGAGTCCGTCGATCAGGTCCAGGTCCGGCGTCCGGGCGCCGTTGGCTGAGGAAGTGGTCACAGTGCCCAGGTTAGCTTGACCGAGTTCGTGACACCAACTATTTTGGTTCGTGACACCAACAGTACGTGTGACCAACCAAAGGGGGTGCGCTCCCATGGGAGACAAGAAGCGCGTCGCCGTCGTCATCGGCAGCACCCGTCCCACCCGCATCTGCGGCGGTATCGCCGCCTGGGCACGCGACGGCCTGCAAGAGGACAGCGACCTCGGCTACGACCTGATCGATCTCGCCGAAATCGCGTTGCCGTTCCTGGACGAGCCCGTCAAGGCCGCGTTGCAGCAGTACGAGCACGAGCACACCCGGGCCTGGAGCAAGCTCGTCCAGAGCTACCACGGATTCCTGTTCGTTTTCCCGCAGTACAACTGGGGCTATCCGGGGGTACTCAAGAACGCGCTGGACTATCTCTACCGGGAATGGCACGACCGGCCCGCCAGCCTGCTCACCTACGGCACCCGCGGCGGCAACAAGGCCGCCGAACAGTTCATCGGCGTCCTGCGCGGACTGCACATGCGGGTGCTCGACACGCATGTCGAAGCCGTCATCACCGACCAGGACGTGGACGACAACTGGCAGCTGCGCGACCTCGACGGCACGCTGCGCCCGAACCGCGCCCTGCTGCGCAAGATCGACGAAGAAATGACCGAAGCGCTCGCCGACGGCCAATGACCGCACGCTGTTCCGAGAAAAGGGAGAAACAATCATGCCGAACACATCGCGCCGGGTGGGCTTCATCGGGCTCGGAAGAATGGGCAATGCCATCGCCGGCCGCCTGCTCGACGCGGGTTACGAGGTCACCGTGTGGAGCCGTAGCGCGGACAAAGCCGACGCATTGGTAGCGCGGGGCGCGACCCGGGGCGAGGCGCCCGAGGACGCGATCGCCACCGGAACCGTCTTTTCCATGCTGAGCAACGAAGAGGCGGTGCGGCAGGTGTTCACCGCGGAGCGGATCCGCTCCGCGCCGGAGGGCTTCACCCACGTCAACCACGCGACGGTCAGCCCGGAGGCCGCCCGCGAATTCGCCGCGCTCGGCGGGGGCTACCTCAGTGCCCCGGTGGTCGGCCGCCCGGAAGCCGTGCTGGCCGGGAAGCTGGCCGTGCTGGTCTCCGGCGACGCGGGCCTGCGCGCCGAGGCGGAACCGATGCTCGCCGCGATCGGGCGGCGGGTCTGGGACTTCGGTGACGCCGTGGACGCCGCGCCGACGGCGAAGATCTCGGTCAACTACCTGATCATCCACGCGTTGCAGGCATTGTCCGAATCGGTCACGCTACTGCAGCGCGCCGGTCTGGACGCCGGGCGGTTCGTCGAGATGATCACCGACTCCGTCTTTCCCGGCCCGGTTTACCGAGGCTACGGCGACGCCATCGCCACGGGCACCTACACGCCGCCGGGATTCACCACGACGCTGGGGCTGAAGGACCTGGACCTCGCACTGGGCTCCGCCCGTGAACTCGGCGTCGAACTGCCCACCGGACCGGTCCTGCGCGACGTGTTCGCCACCGCGGTCGAGCAGATCGGCGCGGACCTCGACTGGGCGAGCATCGCCGAGGTCACCCGGCGACGCTCCGGCGGCGGGCTCGCCTGAGGTCACCGGGTCGTGCCGCGGCCGATCCGGTCCACCGCCTCCTTGGCATCGCGCAGGTCGGCGCCGGTGACCTCGCGATAGCGTTTGACCGCCACGATCTTCTTGCCCTGGGCCAGCAACGCCGTCACTTCGGCGGTGAGATCGTCGGCAGGCTCGGTGACGCCGAGGTGATCGAGCACGAGATCGAGCTTGCGTTCCACCCTGGCCAGCCGGTACTCCAGTGACCTGGTGCCCGATCCCCGGGTCGCGCCCGCGACGATGCCCAGGGCCAGCAGCGCGACGACTATCCACAGTAGAGTGATGTCCACGTCGCGCAGCATAGGCCGTGATCCGTTCGGTCGGCTGTTTACGGGTACGCCGGGCCGTACCGGCTCCGGCGCGTCAGCCTTGTTCTTGTTCCGCGGCGCGCCGGAGCAGGTAGGACATCATGACGTGGTGCACGGGCACGGCGAGGGACCACAGCACCCTCGCCGGCCGCGTGTCGAAGCGCACGAACGTAGTCCACCGCACCCGGGCACCGCGAAGTTCGACGACGTTGCGGGCGGTCAGCAGCCGGGACCGCGCATCAAGGACGGCCACCTGCCCGGTCGCGCTGGTCAGCGTCCAGCCCAGCACCTGTGCCGGCGTGTCCCGAGGGCCGAGACGCAGGCCGAGGCCGATCCGCCACCCGCCAAGCAGGAGCCGGCGCACCAGCGCCGGAGCCTGTTCCCACACGGCGCGCGCCCACTGCTCGGGTGAACGGTCGCCGGTGACCGGATGGCTGAGTTCGAACGCCCCGGCGTAGCCGGACGACGGCAGAGCGCCGACAGCGTCGGCCGGCTCGATGGTGATGCGCTGAACCTGCACGGAATACCTCACTCACTATAAGTAGACACCTGTCTACTAAGACTGACCGTACGGCCGTGGTAGGCAGGTGTCAACTAAGCTGGCGGCGTGACGCCCCGCCGCAGGCTCGATCCCGCCCAGCGCCGTGCTCAGCTCCTCGACGTCGCCGCCAGGGCGTTCGCGGCCCAGCCCTACGACGCGGTACAGATGGAGCAGATCGCCGGGCACGCCGGCATCTCCCGGGCACTGCTCTACCGGCACTTCCCCACCAAACGCGACCTGTTCGCGGCCGTGTACCAGCAGGCGGCCGACCGGTTGCTCGCGGAAACCGAACCGGACCCGGCCGTCCCGATGGCCGAACAGATCACCGCGGGCCTGGACGCGCATTTCGACTATTTCCTGGCCCATCGCAACACGGTCCTGGCGGCCAACCACACCCTGGCGGGCGATCCGGTGATCCAGGCCGTCATCACCGGTGAATTGGCCGTGCTGCGGCAACGGCTCCTCGACACCTCCGGTCTGACGAAGCACGCACGGGACCTGATGTCCGCCGCGCTGACCGGATGGCTGCTGTTCGTCCGCGTGCTGTGTGTGGAATGGCTGACAACCCAGTCCTTCTCCCGGACGGAATTGCGGGAAATGTGTGTCGGCGCGCTGATGGGAGCACTGGAGCGGGCCGACGCGGTGCCCCGCTCCTGACCACACCGCAACGTTCGGCATCGCCCGGGGCGGGATATGCCCCGCCGGCGACCTCGTGGTGTCCGAAAGTCCCGGACCTGCCCGGCCCGCTTCCCCGCGGCATCCTCTTCCGCGATCCTGGCCGCGTGGCTAATCCGACTGATCTTGACCTGCCCGGCAACTGGGGCCGGTGGGGATCCGACGACGAACTCGGCACGCTCAACCTCATCACCGACGACGTGCGCGCGAACGCCGCCGCGGAGGTGCGGACCGGCCGATGGGCGTCGCTGGCGCAGCCGATCACGCCCAACCCGATGATCAGCAGCCCGTTCGCGCCCACGACGGTGGACGTCTCCCCCGTGCAGCAGATGATGTCCCACACCGGGATCGGCGTGGCGGCCGATCTGATGCTGCTCACGAACCGTCACGCGAAGTCGACGCACATCGACGCGCTGGCGCACTGGTCGACCGGCGACGAGGTCTACCCCGGTCGTCCGCGGAACCAGGTCGTGACAGCCGAAGGCGTCACCTTCGCCTCGACGACGGCCTTCGCCGCCGGAATCGTGACGCGCGGGGTTCTGCTCGATCTGGCGATCGAGGAACCGCTCCCGTCCGGGCACGCGGTGACCGCACGCGACCTCGAGGACGCCGAGCAGCGGCAAGGCGTCGAGGTACGGCCGGGCGACGCGCTGGCCGTACGGTTCGGCTGGCCCGCCGACCCGCTCCTTCCGGGAAAACCGACTCCGGGAATCAGCCTCGACGCGGTGCGCTGGATGCACCGCCGCGGCGTCGCCCTTTACACCGGCGACCGGGGCGACGCCTACCCGCCGCTCGACCCCGGCGGCCCGTCCCCGCTGCACGGCGTCGCGCTGGGCCGGATGGCGATGCCGCTGATCGACGGATCGCAGCTCGACGACCTCGCGGCGCTGTGCGCGGAGCTCGAACGCTACAGCTTCCTGCTCACCGTCGCCCCGCCGCGCGTCCACGGCCTGACCGGCATCGCGGTCAACCCCATCGCCGTGTTCTGACCGGACGACGGCCTCGCGCCGCCGGTCAGGGTTTGCGCCCGACCCCGGCCAGCATCGCGGCCTCGCCAGGATCGGCGAAGTCGATGACGGGGGTGTCGGGCCCGCTTTCCTCGGGGTGCCAGGCCGCCGTCCACGTCACGCCGGGTTCCACCAGTTCGAAGTCGCCGAACAACGCGCCGATCTCCGCCTTCGACCGCAGCACGTGCTTGCTGACGTCGTTGTCGTACATCCGGATGACCGCGTGCAGCTGGCCGGCGATGTCGGCGGGCAGTCCCTCATGGGTGAGCTGGGACAGCACCAGAAAGGAGCCAGAGGGCAGCATCTCCCGATACCGCGCGATGGCCTCCGGCCCCAGATCCCTGCCGTCCGGGCCGAGCTGCTGGATGTGCAGCACCGCGGTGACCAGCAGGGCCAGCGGTTCGCCGAGATCGACCACTCCGGTGTCCGCGACGGCTTGCCAGAGCACGTCGGGGTCACGGAGATCGCCGTGGATCACCGCGTGACGGCCGGGATCACCGTGACGCTCCAGCAGGATCCGGGAATGCGCGACCGCGACGGGTTCGTGGTCGATGTAGACGACGCGGGAGTCCGGCGCGACCTCGTCCGCGATCTGGTGCACGTTGCCCATCGTGGGAACACCCGAGCCGATGTCGACGAACTGGCGCACACCCCGCCGCACCAGGTACCGCACCGCGCGATGCAGGAACGCGCGATTGGCCCTGGCGCAGTACAACCCGGCCGGAAACGCCGACAGGACCTTCTTGCCGAACTCACGATCGATGGCCCAGTTGGCCGTACCACCGAGGTACCAGTCATAGACCCGCGCCACACTGGGACGCTCCAGGTCCACCCCCGGCAAAGGCTGCTCGGATTCCTGCGCCACGCCACCTCCCGGCCCGTCCCGGGCAATCGAAATCGCCCCTGGTACCCTGAACGCGAATAAGCCCAGGTCACTGACCTGGGCTTGCGCTCCCCCGCTTGGACTCGAACCAAGAACCCTCCGGTTAACAGCCGAATGCTCTGCCAGTTGAGCTACAGGGGATCGTTATTCACTTCTCGCGCCGCCGGAGTTGCTCTCTCCGTCCGACGAGAAGAACTTTAGCCCATGCCGCCGAGCCCCCGCACGGCACCCCCCTGTTAACCGTCCCGCCCACCGCGGCCGGTTTTCCTGGACAATGGCCGTCGGGGCAAGATCGACAGGAGGCGTGGGGCGGATGAAGAAGTTCCTGCTGGGTGCGGGCCTTGGCTACGTGCTGGGCGCGAAGGCAGGCAGGGCGCGGTACGACCAGCTCGTGCAGGCCTACCGCCGGATCGTCGATCACCCGATGGTCCAGGGCGCCGCCGGGATCGCCCGCGCCAAGCTGTCCGAGAAGTTCGGCCGGGGCCGGTGAACGCTCAGACCCTGGCCACGAAGAACACCCGCCGGAACTCGAACCAGGTCGTCCCGTCCGGGCGCGTCGGATAAGCCTCGTCCAGCAACGGGATCAGGTCCGCGCGGAATCGCCGCCAGTCCGCGTCGTCCAGCCGGGCGCGGACGGGCCGCAGCGCGGTGCCGGTGATCCACTCCAGCACCGCGTTCTGGCCGGACAGTGGCTGCATGTACGTGGTCTCCCAGGCGTCGACGCCGCATCCGGCGTCGGCGAGCAGGTCGGCGTAGTCACGCGGAGTGCCGACGGCGTCTTCGTCGCGCAGGAAGCCTTTGCCGAGCACGTCGGCCCAGGCGGGCGACGCGGCGAGTTCGCGGGTCAGCGCGTGCGAGGGCGCGTCGAAGTTGCCGGGAACCTGGACGGCGAGCCAGGCCCCCTCCGGCAGCTGCCGGACCCAGCGGCGCAGCAGTTCCTCGTGGCCGGGAACCCATTGCAGGACGGCGTTCGACACGACGACGTCGGTGTCGGGCTCAGGCACCCAGTCCCGCACGTCGAGCACCTGCGCGTCGAGGCCGCGCCCTCGCGCCGCGGCCACCATTTCGGGTGAACTATCGCTCGCTTCCAGGATCGCCTCAGGCCAGCGCTTCGCCAGGTCGACGGTCAGATTTCCCGGCCCGCAGCCGAGATCGGCGACGCGGCGGGGCGCGGTCGCACCGATCCGGCCGACGAGGTCGTAGAAGGGCCTCGCCCGCAGATCGGCGTAGTCGAGGTATTTGGCGGGATCCCACATGGCTCACCTCCGCGCAGCAAACAGTACGCTCGTACTGCTGCAACCAGTACGAGCGTACTGCTAATCGCGGGGGTTGGCCAGCTTCGCGGCGACCTCTTCGGCGATGGCGGCGACCAGCTCGACGTCCGTGCCAGGGTCCGGCCGCGCCTGCAGCACGACGCCGTCGCGGCCGGGGATCTTGCGCTGCACGAACCACGCGCCACCGCCTGCCAGCTCCTGCCGGTGCCGCGAGCGGACCGAGCCGTCGACGCGCAGGCGCACGTGGTGCGGCACCTTGCCCGGCGCCGGAAGACGGAAGGACACCGGCGCGCGGTCGGTGAGCAGGACCGCTCCCCCGGCCATGCCGGCCTCCTCGGACTCGGTCAGCGTGAACACGCCGTCGGCCCACGCCGCCTTGCCCACGAGGTGCCAGCCGACGCGCCGCGCGCCGTCGCCGTCCGGGACCCACAGGCCGAGCGCGGTGACCACGAGATGCCCGCCACCTTCGACGCGGGCGCTGTCGACGACGTCTTCGCCCTCGGCCAGCTCGCCGGGAAAACCGTCCGGGGTCCGGTCGCCGAGCAGCCGGCGCAGCAGGCTCATTCCCAGCCGCCGCTCGCCTGCTCCCGCAGCGCCTTCCGGTACTGCTCCAGCGCGACGAGGTCGCCGAACAACGCGCGGTAGTCGTCCGGCGCCTCGACCGGCGACAGCCGCTGCAGCTTCGACTTGATGTCGGCGATCTGCCTGCCGACGAGGTTCTCCTGGACGCCCGCGAGGACTCCGGAGATATAGCGGGAATCGACTTCACCCTTGGCGCGCAAGGGTTCCACCGACAGCTCGCTGAGCACCCGCCGGACCGTCCCCTGTGGACAGTGCGGCGTGGCCGCGTCCAGCAGCGCCGGTCCGGTCAGGCCGGACGCCGCGCCGCCCGCCTTGAGCAGCGCCAGGTGCAGCGCGACGTACACCGGGTGGGTGAACGCCTCCTCGGGCAGCGAGTCGAACTCCGGCCCGGCGATCGCGGGCTGTTGCAGCGCGGCCTTGAGCGCCTCGCGCTGTCCGATGAACCGGGGGTCGTCCGGCGCGGGCCGGGGCAGGTCCTGCGCCTCCGCGGCGGCGGACGCCGCGGCCTCTTGTTGCTGCCGCTGGGACTGACGTCGCGTGGGAACCGCCGCGCCGCCTCGTTTGTCTGCCGCGCCCGCGCTGCCACGGACCCGGTTCACCACCTGGGCGACGTCCTGCCAGCCGACCCACCAGGCGAGTTTCGACGCGTAACCGTCCCGCCGCGCCCTGTCCTTGATCGAGGCGACCATCGGGACGGTCTTCTGCAACGCCGCGACCTGGCCGTCGACCGAGTCCAGGTCGAACTGCTTGAGCATGCTCTTGATCGCGAACTCGAACAGCGGAGTCCGCCGCGCGACCAGGTCCTTCACCGCGGCGTCACCCTTGGCCAGGCGCAGCTCGCACGGGTCCATCCCGTCCGGCGCGACCGCGATGTAGGTCTGCCCGGCGAAGGTCTGGTCCCCCTCGAACGCCTTGAGCGCGGCCTTCTGCCCCGCCTCGTCACCGTCGAAGGTGAAGATCACTTCGCCGCGGAAGGCGTCGTCGTCCATCATCAGCCGCCGCAGGACCTTCATGTGATCCTCGCCGAACGCCGTCCCGGACGAGGCGACCGCGGTCGGCACGCCCGCCGCGTGCATCGCCATCACGTCGGTGTAGCCCTCGACGACCACCACCTGGTGCCGCTTGGCGATCTCGCGTTTCGCCAGGTCGAGGCCGAACATGACCTGCGACTTCTTGTAGATCTGCGTTTCCGAGGTGTTGAGGTACTTCGCCTCGATGCGGTCGTCGTCGAACAGCCGCCGCGCGCCGAAGCCGACGACGTCGTTGCCGACGTCGCGGATCGGCCACACCAGCCGCCGGTGGAACCGGTCCATCGGGCCGCGCTGGCCCTCCTTCGACAGCCCGGACGCGAGCAGCTCCTTGACCTCGAACCCGCGCGTCAGCAGGAACTTCGTCAGCTTGTCCCAGCCGCCCGGCGCGTAGCCGCAGCCGAACGTGCGTGCCGCGTTCTGGTCGAACCCGCGCTCGGACAGGAAGTCCCGCGCGGTCCGTGCCTCGTCGGTCAGCAGCTGCTCGGCGTAGAACTCCTGCGCCAGCCGGTGCGCCTCGATCAGCCGCGAGCGGGTGCCGCGATCCCGCTGGACGCTGCCGCCGCCACCCTCGTAGTTCAGCCGGATGCCGACCCGGTCGGCGAGCCGCTCGACCGCCTCCACGAACGAGATCAGGTCGATCTTCTGGATGAACTTGATGACGTCGCCGCCCTCGCCACAGCCGAAGCAGTGGAAGGTGCCGTGTGTGGGGCGCACGTTGAACGACGGGGTCTTCTCGTTGTGGAACGGGCACAGCCCCTTCAGGCTGCCGCCACCGGCGCGGCGCAGGGCCACGTACTCACCGACGACCTCGTCGATCCGGTTCCGCTCCCGCACCTCCGCGATATCGCTCTCCCGAATACGTCCCGCCACGGGAACCACTCTAGTTCTCCCCGTTCCGGAGCCATACGGCACACTCGATGTATGAGCACGCCCACGGCCCTGGACGGACTCGCCGCCGAGTTCGCCGAACACCGGTCTCACCTGATCGGGGTCGCCTACCGGCTGACGGGCGCCCGGTCCGACGCCGAGGACGCCGTCCAGGAGTCCTGGCTGCGGCTGAGCGGGCTGGCCGAGAGCACCCGCGCGGGCATCCGCGACCTGCGGGGCTGGCTGACCACCGTGGTCGGCCGGATCTGCCTCGACCGGCTGCGGTCGGCGCCGGTGCAGCGGGAGCGGTACGTCGGGCAGTGGCTGCCGGAACCCATCGTGACCCCGTTCGGGCAGCCGGTGAGCGAGGATCCGCTGGAAGCCGCCGTCCGCGACGACGGCGTCCGGATGGCCGCGATGGTGGTGCTCGACAAGCTCACCCCCGAACAACGCGTCGCGTTCGTGCTGCACGACGCGTTCTCCGTGCCCTTCGGCGAGATCGCCGAAATCCTGGGCTGCAGCACGGAAGCCGCGCGCCAGCACGGCTCCCGCGGCAGGCGCGCCCTGGCCGACGCCGACCCGCCCCCGCGTGTCGACCTCGAAGAGCAGGCCAAGGTCCTCGAGAAGTTCGTCACCGCCTTGATGACCGGCGACGTCCGCGCGGTGGCCGAGGTGCTGCATCCCGACGTCGTGCTCATCGGCGACTCCAACGGCAAGGGCCGCACCACGCGCCAGATCATCGTGGGCGCGGACAAGCTGGTGCGCTTCTACACCGGCCTGCAGCGCAAGTACCCGCCGGGCGCGTTCGGCCGGGGCGCGGCGGTGCTCGTCAACGGCGACCTCGGCATCTACATGCCGCCGGCGCCCGCCGAGGACGGCTTCCTGCCGATGGACGAGCACGTGCAGGCGGTGAGCATCCGGGACGGGAAGATCGTCGCCTTCTACGACGTCGTCAACCCGGACAAGCTCACCGGCATCACGCGTCCCGTCGTCGAGCAGTGACCATCCCGGCCATCAGGACCGCGAACGCGAACGCGGCGAAGTAGGCCAGCGCGAACGGCTGCGGCAGCGGCGAGTCGGACAGGACGTTCGCGTTGCCGCCGCTGCGTCCGCCGCTCGCGCCGCCGGTGCCGCTGAGGAACTTCGTCGCGGCGTTGAACGGCAGCCACCGGTGGATCGGCTCGCCGACCTCCGGGATCGCGCTGATCAGGTCCTCGACCGCGAGCGGGTAGAGGATGCACACCGCGACGGCGCCCGCGCTGTGCTCGATCAGCAGGCCGACGCCGACCGCCGCGACCGCGCCCAGCGCGTACACCACTCCGGTGCCCGCGAGGATCGTCCAGTCCGCGACGCTGTCCAGCGCGAGGTCCGCACCGGACGGCGCGACCGCCAGGCACGCGGCCCACGACCCGAACGCCGCGACTTCCCCCAGTACGAACGCGAAACCCGCGACGACCGCCGCCTTCGCGACCAGCGCCGGGGTCCGCGACGGAACGGCTTGGAACGTCGTGTGGATCGTGCCGGTGCGGTACTCGGTGGTCACCGCGAGCGCGGCCAGGGTGAGCACGACGGCGAGCCCGAACCGGTAGCCGAACTGCGTCGTGGCGACCGTCGGCAGATCCTTCGACTCGCTGGCGCCGCCCGCGACGAGCATCGCGAATCCCGTGGTAACCGCGAGGGTGAGCAGCGCGCACGCCCACGGCGAGCGGGTGCTGAGCAGTTTGATCCGCTCGGCTGCGAGCAGGTGCATGATGGATTCCCCTTTCGTGACAAGGGAATCCTGGCTTTCCGGGCCTGCCCGCGCGTCGCCCCGGGGCCGGAGTCGCGGAGTCCGCCCGAGGTCGGACCCGCCGCACGTGTCGTCCACCTGAGTACGCGTGTCGTCCGTTGAGGTACGCGTGTCGTCCATTCCCGTTGTCCAGAATCGGACGACACGCGTACCTGGCCGGACGACACGCGTACCTAGTCGGACGACACGGCCGAGGGTTACGAATCGTTCACGGCAGCGGGACCTGGCAGGCGTCGCCGGAGGTGAAGCCCTGCGCGACTATGCCGAGCGCGCTGTTCATCCGAGCCCGCGAGTTCTCCAACGCGATCTGGTACGTCAACTCGAGGACGCCTTCCTTGCCGAACTCGGCCTCCAGCTCGGCCACCTGCTCGTCGGTCACGGTGATCGGGCTCGCCGTCATCGCGTCGGCGTAGGCGAGCGCGAGCCGCTCCTGCTTGTCGAAGGCGGGTGAAGTGGCGTAGTCGTCGATGTGCTTCAGCCGCTCGATGTCCAGACCGCTGTGCAGCTGGAGCATCGTCCCGAAGTCGACGCACCACGAGCAGCCGAGCTGCGTGGCGACGCGGTACACGGCCAGCTCCCAGACGTTCTTGGGGAGCTTCTTCATCGCCCGCTCCACCAGCATCTCGTGCGCCACGCTCGCCCGCAGCAGCCCCGGGTGGTGGGCGGTGACCGCCACCGGCTCCGGGACGGCGCCGTAACGCTTGCCCGCCATTTTGTAGAACAGCTTGAGGAAGAGCCCGGCTTCGCTGGTCTTCTTCGCGGGGATACGCGGCATGATTGCCTCCTCCAACTCGTTTACCTGCGGTTACGAGGAGGACGAGACAGCGCCGGAGGATGTGACAGCTTCCGCGCCCCGCGCGGGTGACGTGCACCACGCCGCGATCATGACCCCGGCCGCGGCCACGAAGACGACGGTGAGGCCGGGCGCCTCGAGCCCTCCGGTCGTGGCGAGGGCGAGCCAGCCGAACACCGCGGTCCCGAGCAATCCGCCCGCCTGCCGCGCGAACGTCAGCGAACCCATCGTGACGCCGATGTTCTCCCTGGCGGCGCGAGACTGCCCCAGCACCGTGTACGCCGCCGTGCACACCGCGAACGCGGCCCCCATCGCGAACAGACCGGGCAGAAGGGCCATCCACCGCGCGGCGTCGTCGAGCGCGGGCGCCACCGCGCACAACGCCAGCCCTCCGGCACCGAGCGCGCACCCGAACCGCGCCCACGCCGTCATCCTCGGCCGTTTCCTTGCCAGCACGGAGAAAGACGCCGACAACGCGAGCTGACCGGCGGTCATCGCGATGAGAACGAGCCCCGTCCGCGCGGCGCCTCCCGCACCGAGCGCGACGAGAAGAGCGACGTAGGTATACGTGCCGTAGAGCGCCGCCCCGGCGAGGCCGTTGACCACGACGGAGCGGGCCAGCACCCGGTCGGCGAACACCTTCGGCGAGATCAACGGGCTCGCGGCACTCCGCTGACGGCGGACGAAGAGCACCGCCGACGCCACCGCTGCCGCCGCCAGCATGGGTGTCCACAAAGGACTGGTGGCGAGCCCGTCGACGCTGCCGAGCGCCACCAGCGCGGAACCACCGACGACCAGGAGGACACTGCCGAAGACGTCGAACCTTTCCTTGGCACGGCTGGGTTTCCTCGGCAACCCGCGCAACCCCAGCACCAGCGCGGGCACGCACAGCGGCAGGTTGATCAGGAAGATCCACCGCCAGCCCGGCCCGGCGGCGATCAGCCCGCCCAGCGGCGGACCGCCGACCGATGCCGCCGCGAACACCGCGGTCTGCCAGCCCTGGCGGCGCAGCAGCTCGTCGCGGTCGAACAGCTCGCCGAGCGCGCTCATCGCCGTGACGATCAGGCCGCTGCCGCCCAGCCCCTGCAGGGCGCGCGCCGCGATCAGGCTGCCGATGTCCGGCGCGGCGGCACACCAGGCCGAGCCCGCCGCGAAGATCAGCAACGTGATGGCGAAGAGTGCGCGCCTGCCGTAGAGGTCGCCGAGCCTGCCGTGCAGCGGCGTCGCGACGGTCGTGGTGAGCAGGCCCGCCGCGGTGACGGCGACGAGGCCCGAGCCGGCGTGCAGGTCGGCGGCGATCGACGGCAAGGCCGCCGCGACCACCAGGCCGTCGAGCTGCGCCATGGCCATGCCGAGCAGGACACCCGCGAACGCGAGGTTCCGGGCACGAGGCGAGTTTGCGTGCATAAAGCACACGTTATAACGTGCCTTATGCACGCATCAAGGCCCGATGGCGGTCCGGCACTGTTCCGGCTCGTCCGGCACTGGGCACGTCAGTGGGCACCGGACGTCGTCCAGCGGTTCGACGAGGACGCACCGCCCACCTGGACGGTGCCGAACCTCTTCGTCATCCAGGCGGTGGCCGGCGCGGGCCCCGATGAAGTGACGGTGGCCGACGTCGCCCGCCAGCTCGGAATCGACCGTTCGGTGGCCAGCCGGATGATCACCGACGCCGTCCGCGACGGTTTCGTACGACGCGAGACGTCCAGCCGGGACGCGCGGCGCGCGGCACTCCAGCTCACCGACGAAGCCGGGAAGTTCCTGCACTCGGCGCAGACATTCCAGCGGCAGGCTTTCGACGCGCTCGTCGGCCACTGGCCCGCCGCCGACCGGACCCGCTTCGCGGGCTACCTCGAACGACTCGCCACCGAAGTACTGGACTCACCCGAAGGCTCATGAGGCCTGGCCTGCCGGAGCCATCCGCTCAGGACACCGGCTCCCTCGCCGCGAACAAAGTGTCCACATTGGACTTACGTGTGCTCGCCGGCGGCTCGCGCGACTTCCGATGACCGATGCGGGTGCAAGCACGCTCTCTCGCCGTGGGGTGGTGGGGTCGCCGGTGGTCCTGCTCGGGTCTTCGCGGCGAATTCCACAGCTCGACTGGCCCCTGCGTCCTCGATCCGCGGGCCGATACACTTCGCGGGAACGCCATTGCAGTCCGTGAACGGCCGTCGTTGTCGGCTTTCGGCGCCGTGTGGAGTGATGTGTGCCGGGCGCTGGACCCCGTTCTCGCGGATGTCGCCAGGGAATACGACGGCCGCCTCATCGTGGCGAAGGTCGACATCGACGACGATCCCGAGACCACGCGCAGGTACGACATCGCCAACAAAGTCGCCGACGATGGCCGCTTGCATCGGGGTGGTGTCGCCGTGTTTTGCTCCAACCGTGTGGCCCTGCCCTCTGGAGCCACCATTTCCGCGCCGACAGGAGGAGGGGGGGGGGCGGCGGCGCGCCCCCCCCGGCGGGGGCGCCCCCCCGCCCCCCCCCCCCCCCCCCGCGCGCGGTAACTACA
>NZ_JBHYIQ010000003.1:8146-13587 GCF_042739895.1 Amycolatopsis sp. NPDC059021 | reverse complement strand
TTTGACCCCCCGGGGGGCCCGGCCCATGTGGCCCCACCATTGCCCCCCCCACAGGTGGTGGCGCCCCGCCGCCCGCCCGCGGGCTCCCAGCCTCCTTCGCCGCCGGTATCCGGTTGCGCCGAGGAGCGTCCACGATGGCCGCCACACCCACACCGCCGCGGAACCTGCTGTTCGAGACCACCGACTACGACCAGGCCGGCCAGTTCCTGACCGATATCCACGGCAGCAACTTCCGGATGACCGGAGGCACAGGCAGCTACTTGCTCCGCTACACCCGGTCGGCGACCGGCGTGTTCTCCGTCGAGACACTCGGGACGGCTCAGCGAGGCTGCGAGATCACGATCACCGTGGAGGGGCTGCCTCTGTTGACGATCGGCCGCCCCCGCACCACGACGGTGGACTACCGGTACGCGGGCGCCGACTACCGGTTCGGCCCCAGCGACCTGTACCTCGGTTCGACGTCCGAGGACGCCCCTGCCGTGCGGTTGCGGTGGCACGATGGTGGTCTCCAGGCCGCTACCTTGCCCTTCCCGCTGCTGGGTCAGATCGCCGCCACCGCCGAAACACGCCGCCCCGAGCCGGTTCGGTTCACCGACCTGCGCCCCCATGATCCGGGGGCTGCGGGCCTCATGGGGGCGACCCTCGACTACCTCGCCGACGCTCTGCGCGACCGGCCGCGAGTCATGGCCGAACCGCTGGTGGCCAGTGCCGCCGGGCGGATGCTGGCCGCGGCGGCGCTGACCGCCTTTCCCAGCACCGCGTGCACCGACCCCACCATCGAGGACCGCCACGATGCCCACCCGCGCACCCTGCGGCGGGCGATCGCGTTCATCGACGACCACGCCCACGAGGACATCTCGGTCGCCGACATCGCCGCCGCCGCGGACGTCACCATCCGCGCCTTGCAGTACGCCTTCCGCCGCCACCGCGACACCACCCCGATGGGCTACCTCCGCCAAGCCCGCCTCCACCAGACCCGCCAGGAACTGTTGACCGCCGACCCCACCACCGGGGTCACGGTCACCGAGATCGCCGCCCGCTGGGGCTTCTTCCACCCCGGCCGCTTCGCCCACCACTACCGCACGACCTACGGCTGCCCGCCCTACCGAACCCTGCAACGCCACAGCCGCTGACACTGCTCCGCGACGGTGACCGATCAAGCTATCTGTCACCAGAAGCGGACTGACACCCGCGGATTCCGTCCAGGAGGTAACCGGTGCGGCGGTCGTAGTCGTCCCGGGGCGGCCGCTCGCCGTGTTTGAGGGCAAGGGCGTTGTCGACGACGAGTGCGTGGAGGTCGCCCGCCGTGAACTCCGGCCGCAGTGCGCCCGAGGCCCGCGCCGCCGCGATGAGTTCGTCGTTGATCTCGCTCCCCGCCCGGCAAATCTCCATGAGCTGCCGCGAGTGCGGATACGTCTGCAACAGGACGTCGTTGACGGCCGGCTGGCGGTACTGGAGATCACGGATCGCGGTGAGGTAGTACGCGATCCGCTCGCCGACGTCGTCAATGGTCCGGGTGTGGTCGATGACGGCGAACAACTCCGTCGCGACGACCTCTTCGATGACGGCGTCGATGAGGCCGATCCGACCGCCGAAACGGTTGAAGATCGTGGCCTTGCTCACCCCCGCCGCTTTGGCGACCTCCTCCAGCGGCACCGTCAGACCCCGCCCCTGGAACGCGCCGATCGCGGCGGAGCGGATCTGCTCGGAATTGCGCCTGGCGTCGGCGCGCAGCCGGGATTCCGATGGCACCGCACCGGCCAAGGCCCTCACCGCCTCCCACTGTCCCGCGCTGCCGCTCAGCGGCGGAAGTTGACTCGCTGGGTCAGTTTACCTACAGTCGACGGCAGAAGCGAACCTGACCCGCATGGTCAGTTTAGGATTTCCGCCCACCACCAGGGCAGATGCGGTGCGGACACCGAGGAAGAAGCCACGAACATGATCGTTGTCACCGGCGCTACCGGTGGGCTGGGCGGCGCCGCCGTCGAGCACCTTCTCAAGCGCGTACCCGCCGACCAGATCGGCGTCAGCGTCCGTGATGTCGCCAAGGCGCAGCACTTCGCCGACCGCGGCGTCCGGGTGCGGCAGGGCTCCTTCGAGGATCCGGCCGCGTTGCGCGACTCCTTCGCCGGCGCCGAGCAGGTACTTCTGATTTCCGGCAACGACCCGGCGGCCGACTTGGTCAGCCTGCACCGCGACGCCATCGAGGCCGCCGTCGCGGCGGGCGCCCGGCGGATCCTCTACACGAGCCAGCAGGCCGTCGTCCCCGGCAATCCGTACCGGCCGTCGGAAATCCACGTTGCCACCGAGGCGATCCTCGCCGAGTCCGGGGTGGCCTGGACAGCACTGCGCAACGGCGCCTACGGCCCACTGGACCAGGTGCTCGGCCCGTGGCAACAGACCGGAGAGATCGCCCAACCGGCAGACGGTCCCGTGCCGTATACCGATCGCGTCGACGTAGCCGAGGGCGCTGCGATCATCCTCGCCGGCGACCGCTCCTTCGACGGCCCGGTCACCCTCACCGCGCCGACCGCCGTCACCCTCGACGATTTCGCCAAGATCGCCACCGACCTCACCGGCCGCACCATCAAGCGCGTCGTCCTGGACGACGAGCAGTGGGTTACCAACCAGATCACGCTCGGCGTCCCGGAGCAGACGACCCGGCTCCTGCTCACCTGGTACCAAGCCAGCCGCGAGGGCTACTTCGCAGAAGCCGACCCGCTGCTTGCCGAACTCCTCGGACGCGAGCCAAGCAGCGTTGCCGACCGGCTCGCAACCCACATCGTCGCCTGAAGCGCCTCTTGCCGATCATCGATCCGGGCATGCCCTTGTGACCGCCACCGCTCCTTGTCGTAACGCCATCTGTGACAGGAACGTACGACATGCAAGCCGCAATGTCGAACATGAGTTCGATGAACTGCGGTCGACTATCACCCCCGAGTGCCTCCACTGCGCGCCATCGCGAATGTGCCCTTGGTCATAAATACGCCGGAGGGAAACCCGGCGCCCTCCCTCCCTCGACTACCCCGGCGAAAACCACTGGCCGGGTCGGCTGCCGGATTTCCGGCTCCTTGGCGCGCAAGCAGTTCGCGGTGCCGACTCGGTGGCGGGTTCGAGTCGAGGAGGATGGGAATGGTCCTGCGGAAGATGGTGGCGATAGCCGGCGCGGCTTTAGCGGCACTCGGGCTCACCGTGCCGGCCGAGGCGGCGCAGGCGTCGCCAACCTGGATGCCGTGCACGCAGCTTGCATCGTCGTGGCCGAAGACGGCCGGTACGAGCGCCGAATGCACGACGGTGACCGTGCCGGTCGACTACGCCCGGCCGGACGGCCGGTCGCTGCAGCTGGCGGTGGACCGGATCCCGGCGTCCGATCCGGCGCACCGGCGCGGGGTGCTGATGCTGAACCCGGGCGGGCCCGGCGGCACCGGGATGTCGATGCCCGAGCTCATCCGCACCAGCAAGCTCGGCGAACTGGGCAAGTACTACGACCTGGTGAGCTTCGATCCGCGTGGCACCGGATTCAGCGGGCAGGTCGACTGCCAGGGCCTCGGCGGTGAACCACGGCCGCAGCCCGGACAGTCCGAAAAGGACTATCTGGCCACCTGGATCACCTGGCATTCGGACATCTACGGCGGCTGCGCGGCGAAGGACCCGGAGTTCGCCGCCCACCTCGGCGTCGAGACCATCGCGCGGGACCTGGACCGGGTCCGGGAAGCCCTCGGCGAGCGGAAGATCGACTACTTCGGCATTTCCTGGGGCACCGGCCTTGGCGCGGCCTACCGAAGCCTGTTCGACGACCATGTCGGGCGGATGGCGATCGATTCGGTGCTGCCCCCGAACATGGATCTCGACCACTTCGAGGCGGACGAGACGAAAGCCCGCAACGACAACCTGCTCCGATTCGCCGGCTGGATGGCCGAACGCGACGCCGTGCTCCACCTCGGCACGACCGGGGACCAGGTGTACGCGACCGAACTCGCGCTCAGTGCCGAACTCAAGGCCCACCCGCGCACAGTCGTGGTGAACGGCCAGACGCTCGAGCTGAACGACACCTGGGTGCAGAACATGGCCTCGTCCCTTTCGCCGGATTGGGGCTACGGCGCCTCGGCACTGGCCGCTGTGCAGGCCGGGAAGAACCCGCCCGCCCGGCAGCCCAAGGCGGCGACCACGGCCGGGTTCGGCTGGGACGAGAAGCGCCCGTACACGCTCAACCGGTTCGTACAGCACGGAATCAACTGCGCCGACACCACCGGAACCCGCGATCTGGACCAGGTGTGGCAGGAGTTCAGCGCACTGCGCAAGCAGTATCCGATGTCCAACGCGGATGTGCCGGTCTACGCCGGCAGCTGCGTGCAGTGGCCGTACGCCGGGAAGAACTTCGACTACCGCCCCGGCCGCAGCGACCTGCAGATCATCGGGCACCGGTACGAATCCGTGACCCCCTATGCCGGGGCGTGGGAAATGCGTCAGCGCATCGGAGGTTCGGTGCTGACCGTGCAGGACGACGTCCACGGCTCGCTGGCGGGCCTGCCCTGTGCGAGCAAGGTGGTCCGGTTCTTCGAGACCGGGGTGCCCGCCAACGACAGCTGCGACGGGGCACCGATCCCGGAACCGGTGCCGGTGCCCTGAACCACGACGTCCCGGCGCCGAGCGCCGGCACGTCACATTAGTCGACACAGTGTTGATTTAAGTCGACGCCATGTAGAGTGGTGGCGTGGTTGCACGAATCTTCCTCATTACCGGCGTCAGCAGCGGCCTTGGCCGGGCCTTCGCGCGAGGGGCGCTCGACGCTGGACACACCGTGATCGGCACGGTCCGCAAGCAGGCCGACGTCGAAGCCTTCGAAGGGCTCGCCCCGGGCCGCGCACACGCGCGACAACTCGACGTCACCGACGACCGGGCCGTGCCGGCCGTGGTGCGTGAAGCGGAGTCGGCCGTCGGGCCGATCGACGTCCTGATCGCGAACGCGGGCTACGGCCACGAGGGCGTCTTCGAGGAGTCGCCGATCTCCGAGCTGCGTGCCCAGTTCGACGCCAACGTGTTCGGCGTCGCCTCGACCGTGCAGGCCGTCCTGCCGTCCATGCGCAAGCGGCGCACGGGGCACATCTTCGCGGTCAGCTCCATGGGCGGGCTGATGACGGTGCCAGGGCTGGCCTACTACTGCGGCAGCAAATACGCGGTCGAAGGCATCCTCGAAACCGTCGCCAAGGAGGTGGCCGGCTTCGGCGTGCACGTCACACTCATCGAGCCCGGGTCGTTCCGCACCAACTGGGCAGGCAGCTCCATGGTCCGCACCGACCGGACGATCGAGGACTACGACGAGCTGTTCGAGCCGATCCGCGCCGCCCCCCCCCCGGGGCGGCGGCAACCGCCAGGGAAACACCCCCAAAACGGCCCACACATACAGACAAATAAAAAAAATAGACAAACCCCCCGAACAA
>NZ_JBHYIQ010000003.1:0-8136 GCF_042739895.1 Amycolatopsis sp. NPDC059021 | reverse complement strand
TGTGTTTTGTTTTTTATATGTGTGGGGGCCCCCACCGCGGGGTTTTTCGTTTACTAGGGGTGGTTGTGGGCCCGCTCCCGCCCCCCCCGCCGGGGGGCGCGCGGCAACCAGCTGGGTAACCCGGCCAAGGCGGCCGAAGCGATCCTGAAAGTCATCGAATCGGACAAGCCGCCGGTACACCTCGTGCTGGGTTCGGACGCGCTGCGTCTGGTCGCGGCCGGCCGCGCGGCTGTGGAGACCGACCTGCGCGAGTGGGAGGAGCTGTCGCGCTCGACGGACTTCCCCGACGGCCACCAGATCGCGTCGAGCTGACCGTGGCCGCCACAGCGAACCGGCTCCACGCCCTCGAAGGCGCGATGCTGACGATGGCACGGGGGGACCTGATGACCGGCGACGTCGAGAAGGTATACGGCGACCTGACGTCGTTCCTGCTGATCGACTACCGGCCCGAACAAACCGTTGACCGGCAGCTGGCGGCGATCGGGTACGCCTGCTCCGACGTGACTCACGTGGTCGTCTCCCACGGGCACTTCGACCACACCGGGGGCCTGAGTCTGTTCCCGCACGCGCGGCGCTATCTCGGGGCGGACGAGCTGGAGCACGTCCACGCCCATGCCGAGGGAGAGTTGCGGGCCTGCCGCGCCGAGGACTTCGCCGGGCTCCGAAGTGTGGATTCCGCATGCCCCGAAGGACTGGCGCGCCCATCGGACTCCGGGTGTCCGCCGCTGAGGTGGACGTGACGTCGGGTTTTCTCGACGTCACGTCCGCGGACAGACCATGATGTACGGTCGCCCAGTGGTATCGGCGAAAACTGGCACACCCCGGAGACGACGCTCGACCCCGAGCAAGGGCGACCTGCGCGAGCAGGCGATCCTCGACGCGGCCGAAGCGCTGCTGGAACACGAGAGCGTCGAGTCGATCACGGTGGAGACCATCGCCAAGGGAGCCGGTATCTCGCGTGCGTCCCTGTACTTCTACTTCGGCTCGAAGCACGAAGTGCTCGCCGCACTGGTGGCGCGCACGGTCGCCGTCTTGCGCGAGGACGCGCTCGGGGCCGCCGGCGACACCGGCTCCGCCCCCGCGGACATCATCCGCGAAGCCTTGCGGCGCACGGCGAAACAGTGGCGTGAGCATGGCCTCGTGATGCGCGCCGCCGTGGACTTCGCCCCGGTCATCCCGGAAATCGGCGAACTGTGGAAGGAAACGCTCGGCTCCTACGCCGAAGCGATGACCCAGGTCCTGGCCCGCGCAGGCGTCCCGGATGTGCCGGGGCCCGTCGGTGCCGCCGCCTTGGCCCGCGGACTCTGCTGGATGACAGAGCGGACCTTCTACTGGGCCTCAGCTCGCCCCCGCGACCTGCGCGCGGCAACCGATACCTGCGCCGAGATCTGGCTGCGAGTCATCGGTTCCACACCCGACCAGACGACCCAGGCTCCAGCGAACTAGCCGGCCGGCGGCAGGGGAAGAAATGCGGCTCACCGGAACTACGCACAAGGTGACGTCGCGTTCTTGATACCACCGAGCGACGTCTGTATCGACGTTTCAGGCAGACACTCTTTTCGAGAACAAAGCCGGCTACGGTCGCCCGAAAATCGACGCGACCGGTCTTCTTCACGCCTTGCCGGCCGCACGGAGCGGGATTCGCCCCCGCCATGCTCACCTCGCCGTCAACGCCGCGGTGACCTGGTGCCAATCCCGCCGACCCGGCAGCAAACTCATACTCGTCCTGTGATCACCTTACCGCCTGTGGTGGTGTGTTTCCGTCGGCGCTGTTGGTTCTCTGGCTTAGGTTGGGCCAGCCCCGGCGTCAGCCAGAGCCCGGGCAGACCCGTCAGGCTCATCCGAAGGTGTGAGGCAGATCCGCACTAATGGCCCTGTCCTGTTTTTCCTCCGCCTCAATAGCCTCCGTCAGAGGGCGATCACATGAGGAGAAGGAACATGCTAAGCGAACTGCAGCTCAAGAACCTCCACTCCATGTTCGACGTGCTCGACCACGACAGCAACGGCCTGATCGAACGGAAGGACCTGATCGCCGTCAGCGACGGCGTCAGCGAGGTGTTCGACCACGACGAAGCCTCCCCGCACCGCGCCGCCATGACTCAGGCGTACGGGGCATGGTGGGAACAGATCCGCGCCGGAGCCGACGCCGACGGGGACGACAGCGTCACCCGCGACGAGTTCGTGGCCGCGGTGGACGCGGGTCTGCTCTCCGACCCCGCCTATCTCGACGTGGTGGCGGCTGCGGCCGACACGGTGTTCGACGCCGCGGACGTGGACGGCGACGGCGTGCTGAACCAGGTCGAGGTTGTCGCCGTCTACAGCGCAGCGGGTGCGTCCACGGCAGCTGCGGTCGGCGCGTTCAAACAGATCGACACCAACGGGGACAACCGGATCAGCCGTGAGGAGTGGCAGAACTCCGTGCGAGGTGCATTCACCAGCACCGGCCCCGACACCCCCGGCTCCAACATGCTGGGCAACGCTGCCAACTGAGCCTGAAAATCCCCCTTTTCCCGCGATCATCCATCGCAGAACCAAACGCAGCGCCTGGCCGCGCCGACACCAGGCCGACTGCGCACTTCCTACCAGCCGACCACGTTCAGCAGCGGTGTGCATGCCCCGAGCACAAGATCACGGCCGGTCCCGATGGCCTACCCGAAGGCGACGACGAAAGCGGTTACGACGCCGAGGATGTAGAGCGGGTAACCGATGCGCGCGGCCTTGCTCAAGGTTTGTTCCATGTCGTCGCGTTTCGTCGCGGCGAAACGTTTGCGCAGCATCGCGACCAGAACGCAGATCGCGGCGAGCAGAATGAACGCGTAGTAGCCCCATTCCAGTGCCACGATGTAGCTGACCGACGGGAGCTGCGAGGTCACGTTGTTGAGCAGGACCGCGGTGCTGAGAATCGCGGTGACGCCCATCGACACCGGTGCGCTCCCGTCCGAGGCCTTGAAGAACAGGGACAGGTACGTGACACTGATCAGCAGCATCAACGGCAGCAGGTTTTTGATCAGGAACGGGAGGATGTCCCGTTCGAGTTCCACTTCACCCGCGTATTGGCTGTAGTAGATACCCGTCTCGGCGCCGGCCGTCTTGCCGTCGCCCAGACCGTCGCTGCTTCCGACGGTCTGGCGGAAGAAACGCACCGACGAGGCCACCCAGTTCGGGACCTGGTTGATACTGGCGTCGGCGTCCGTACCACTGCGCAGGAAGTCCTGCGGGTTCTGGTTCAGGATCTCCTTGTCGGTCACATACGACACCTGGTCCGCGGTCTGGGTCCTGTTCTGCAGCAGAACCCTGACCTGTTGGTGATCGAACGGGAAATCGTGGAATTCGAGCCCGCTCTTGAACCGGTCGGCCACCTGGTAGAGCCGGTAGGTCTGCCCGTTCTCCGTGACGTCTCGCAGCGGCTCGCCCAGTTTCAGGTCGGGCTTGACCGCGTTGATGAACTGCACGTCGGCTGCCACGTGGTCGCCGGTGTACTTCAGCCACACGAAGAAATCGACGAAGTAGGTGCCGTTCGTGGTGTCGAGATCACGGATTTCGTTGATGTTGATCCCGGTCGCCACGACCTGACGACGGCTCAGGTACCGGCCCTTGACCGCGATGACATTCCCCTTGGCCAGTCCGGCCTTGAGTGCCTCGGCCGACGGCGGTTCGTAGATCGTGAACTGTACCGGGGCCGAGACGAACCGGGAGCCGTCGCTGGTCACCATCGACACGGCCATCTGCGCGGAGCCGCTCGCATTGAAGTACAACGGTCCCAGCAACGCGGCGAACGAGTTCTTCTTGTCCTTCAACGCCGCGAGCGAGTCGCGCACCCGCTGCCGGTCCTCCGACCGGCGGTTCTCGTCGAAGCTCAGCCGGCCGACCTCCATCGCGTGCAGCCCGACATTGACGGCCTGACGGGCTGTCGCTGCCTGCCAGAGCGGGCGTTCGCCGTACCGTTTCTCGTAGGCATCGGCCCAGACCTGCGCGGGACCGGACAGCGAATCCTGAGCCAGCGGCGTCGCCATGTACAGGTTGGCGGTGAGCAGCCCCGGCCGTCCCCGCTCCGCTTCCGCCTTGACCAGGGAGTCGTGGAACGCACGCGACCCCAGGGACGTGGTACCCGGAATGGGTGCCGTGACACCCGCCGACCGAAGCCCGTCGATCATCGCAAGACCGCTCTTCTCCTTCATGGCCAACACAATCGGCTCCGCCTGGTTGTGTGTCTTCAGTTCCGCGACCGCGTCCCGCACCGACGCCGCGGTGCGATCCCGCTCGGCGGAGACCGGCAATTCGACGGTGACAGTGCCGAACTCGCCGAAGGAATCCCGGAAAGTGTCATGACCGGATCGGCCGTCCTCGTCCTCGTCGTAGACGACGGCCGCGGTCTTCGACCCCAGAGCGCGGGAAGCGTAAACGGACAGGAAGTCGCTCTGCGTCCGATTCCCGAACATGCTGCGGAAATACCAGTCGCTGCTGTCGGTGATGCGGGACGAGCTGGCCGTCGGCGTGATGGCGGGGATCTTCGCCCGCTGGTAGATCGGCGCCGCCGCGAGCGCGGCGTCACTGGCCCCGTGCCCGACCACGAACAGCACCTTGCCCTCGCGAACGATGTCCTGAGCGATACCCACGGCCTTGTCCGCCCGGTTCGCGTCGTCGTAAACCAGCAGCTCCACCGGGTGTCCGTCGATCCCGCCCGCCGCGTTGACGTTGTCGAGACGCATCCGCACGGCATGCTCCATCTGGGCCGAACTCACCGCGGAGTCCCCCGACATACCGGCCACCAGCGCCACATACACGGGCTCGCCCTGCCCGCCGGCTGAACCCGCCCAGGCCCAGAACAGCGCCACCACGGCAACCACCGCCACCCCCACGGCACCCCAGATCCATCGTCGCCTGGGTTTGCCGTGCCCCACCGCCACGATCGGTGCCGGCCGTTCCGGCTCGACCAGGTGAGCCACCTCGGCAGGAGGCCGCGGTGCCGTTCGCCCCAACGCCTTGCGCGCGCGGCCGGTCTGCGGATCCGCCTTGATCGCGTACGCCCTGTCCAGGCAATACCGCCGTTCCCCGTCGTCACCGACCAGTTCGGCAAGCCAGCGCCAAGCAGGCTCGTACGTCTCATCCATCGCCAGCGCGGCGCCGAGCAGTTCACGAGCGCGCGCCGGATCGGATTCGCGCATCTCGATCGCCTGATGAGTAAGCGTGACCGCGGTGTCGCGTTTCTCCGGCACAGGACCCTCGATAGTCGGTTTTGGTGTTCCCGACCATAAACCGCCCCTGGCTCCCCCAACGATGAACACCCTGTCCCCCGATCGGCCGACGCGAATGGTCACGCACCGCTGCGGGCATCCGGTCACGACGAACGCCTCACCGACCCCGCCCCGCAGGCAACGGGGCCCGACACGCTGACCCAAATGGCTGTATACGGCCGAAAGGCCCGACAGCGCTCCGACCCCAGCAGGCTCAGGCTGCGCGCTGCTGAGAAACGTCCGCTATTCGGCATGACAGGACGTTCGATCGCCGGCACTATGATCGGTCCGCACTGCAGATCTGGAACATGCTCTCCATCGACGTGTCCGATGACAATTGTCGTGGACATGTGACGGATATCGTGGTCGATCACACAAGACGACTGTGACGGCCGCGCGTACTTGTCGTAGGCCGCCCGCTTTCTGCGGCTGAGGACTGCGCTTCGGTCAGCTGTTGTCGTCGCAGCTGGACGGGCCTTTCTGTCGTCTTCTGCGCGCCGGGGTTCGTGCTCTCGCGCTACACCGGTAGCGGGCAATATTTGAACGTGCCGTATTTGTCTGCACAGGGGTGTGTGGTGCTCAGCGTCGGAGTGCTCATTCGTCGGCGTCGGCGATTGCTCGGAGGGGACCGGTCAGTCGCCGGGGAGGACGATCGTGCCGAGTTCCTGCACGCAGGAGGGAAACGGGGCGTGGAGGACGGGCATGGCGAAGAGCGTGCCGGAGGTGTGGCCCGGCACGGTTCTGACCCGGCGCCAGCCGTAGCGGCGATGGTAGGTGTGGAGGCCGGGATTGTCGGTCCAGACGTTGATCCGGACGATCTCGGCGCCCGCCCGGTGGGCGCGCCGCCGGGCCCAGTCGGTCAGCAGGCAGCCGATCCCCCAGCCTGTGTACCGGCGGTCGACGACGAGCTTCGCCGGGTACCGCGCCGGAGCCGCCCGTTCCTCGGGTGTCCACAGGAAGGGGTCGCCGACGGGCAGGACGGTGCGGCCGGCCACCGGCTCACCGCCCGGTTCGAGCATCGCCATCACGGTGGCGCCGTGCTCGATCCACGAGCGGGCCTGTTGCGCGTTGAACGGCTTGGACCACTGGGTGGATTGGTGCTCATGCGCGATCCACGCCGCCGCGTCCGCCCGCCACCGGGCCAGTGGGGCCGAATCCGCGAGTTCGGCCGCTCTCAGCCAGAGCGGACCGGTCAGCACCACTCGGCCCCGGCCGTCGGCTCGACCTCGAACATCGTAGAGAGCGCGCCCACCAGCCGACAGCCGCGGGAATCGAGCGCGGTGCCATCCGCAGTGGTCAGTGCCCGGCGGCTGACCAGCCGGGCCAGTGGCGTGCCAGGGCCGACCAGCGCGGGAAGGTCCGAGACCAAGCGATCGACCGCGTCGACGACCCGCGCGCCGCTGCGGACCGGGGCCAACTGTTCCACGGAGAGCAACTCGGCATCGAAGCGCCGCGCCCAGCCGGCATCAGCCCGCTCACTGCTCAGCACGACCGAGATGCACCCGGTGCGCAGCAGTATGTACGGGCGCGACACAAAGCCAAGCTGCGGTACCGCTCTCAGTAGCCGGCACGCGTCATCGAGCGAGGTGATCATCAGGCGCATTATGCGGAGCAACCGGATTCGCCCTCGGCCGCGAGAACAGTCACGGTGCGGCCAAGTGTCGCTGTTCGTCACCAAGACGACACCCTGATCTGGCACCTGCAGCTACACTCGATCGTGTAGAACATATGTTCGAGAATCGGGGTAAAGTCGATGCTGTGAGTACCAGCGGCAGCACCCAGGAATCGCCCACCGAGTGGTGGCGCGAGGACGTCGGCTGCCTGCTGGACCGGCTCCTGGAGTCCGAGTGTGTGCAACGGCGAGAGGCGGCCGTCCAGGGCGAGGTCATGGCCGAGCTCGAACGGCGCGGGATACGCGATACCACCGGCTACGGCAGTCTCGTGCGACTGCTCCAGGAGACATTGAACATCCCCTACGCCGAAGCGAAAGCTCGCGTGGCGCGAGCGTTGGCGTTGAACGGCACTCGTGATCTCACCAGCGGTGAGCAGCCGCCGCAGGCCCCGGCGACCGCACAGGCTGCCGCCGAGGGCGCGGTCGGCGCCGCGCAGATCGACGAGATCCTGCGGGTGCTCGACAAACTCCCTGCCGCTGTCCCCGTACAGGAACGGGAACAGGCGGAGAAAATCCTCGCCGAACTCGCCCGTTCGGCCGGACCCCGGGAGATCCGCGCCGCCGGACGACGCCTAATCTCCCAACTCGACCCCGACGGGAAAGAACCGAAAACCCGGGAACCGAAACCGTTCCAGCCCGAGTTCTCCATCGCCCCACACCGTGAGGGCGGACATCAGATCAAAGCCCGCGTCGACGACGAAACCTCCGCACGCCTGCAAGCCATGCTCGACCCACTCGCCAAACCCCGCCCCGCCACCGAGGAAGACGGACGCGACACCCGAACTCAGTGGGAGCGACGTGGCTGCGCGTTCTCGGAGCTGGTGCGGATGTGGGCCGAACACCCCGACCTGCCCACCCAAGCCGGAGAAGCCACCCACATCGTCGTGACCGTCAGCCTGGAAGAACTACGGTCCGGGATCGGGCAAGCGACTCTTGACCTGCTCGGCGAGATCACCGCAGCCGAGGCACGGCGATTGGCCTGTGACGCCAAGATCATCCCGATGGTGCTGGGATCCCACGGCGAACCTCTCGACGTGGGCCGGGCACAGCGACTGGCCACCCCAGCGATCCGCCGCGCCTTGATCCGCCGCGACGGAGGCTGCGCCTTCCCCGGTTGCGACGCCCCCGCCTACCGATGCACGGTGAGCTTGCCCGGGTTAGGCGGACAGTTGGGTGTATGCTTTTTCGTATGCTACCGGACTTTGGTATCCGCGTGAAGAGTGTAGTCGT
>NZ_JBHYIQ010000002.1:218523-234457 GCF_042739895.1 Amycolatopsis sp. NPDC059021 | reverse complement strand
CCTTACCGGCGCTCAGCGCCGGTAAGGAGGCCTTCACGGCATTGGGGGCGCTTCCGAGTATGCGACTCGCGGGGCGGAAGGAGGCCGCTGTGATTGCTGAGGCGGAAAGCCGAACCGCGGTCGCGATCCCCGACGCTGAGGGGCTTTTCGTGTCTCGTTGCGTGCGAAGAGGCCCTGTCGACGTATACCCGGCTGGTGGATCCAGGCTCGACGTCCCCCGTGACGCGTTCGGGACGTGGGTCCGGCGTGCGGGTCTCCCCAGGACCGATGCCCTGAACGACGCGTTCGAGACGCTCAACGTCGCCAACGGCGCGTTCGCGACATCGCGGTGCTCAGCCCGGGGGCGGAATCGGCCCGCCGACTCGGTGCTCCTGCCGGATCCGAGCCGCTTTCCTTGCCCCAGCAAGGCAGTCGAGTCGTCCATAGTGGACGCTGGAAGCGGCTGGACGGTCGTCGGGGACGGTGCCCGATTTCACCCCGCCCATGGCGATCGCCAGGGGCGGGGGTCCGCCCGTATCAGTGACCACACCTGGCCGTCCTGGCGTCCGCCGTTGACCGGGTACTCGCTGCGCAGCACGCCCTCCAGCGTCATGCCGAGCCGTTTCGCCACCGCCGCGCTGGCCGCGTTGTCCACCGCGTTGCGCCATTCCACCCGCGCCATGCCTCGCGTGTCGAAGGCCCAGTCGATCATATGCTGGACGGCCAGGGTGACCAGTCCCTTTCCCTGTGCCCACGGTGCCAGCCACACCCCGAGCTCGCAGTTTCCCGAGGGCACGTCGAACACGCGGAACAGCACGCCGCCCGCCAGTTCGCCGCGCAGCCGGATGCCGCAGATCCTGCCGCTGTCGGCTGCCTGGAGATCGGCATAGCGCTGGAGGTAGGCGCGGGCGCTTTCGGTGTCCACCACGACGGCCGCCATGCCGATCCACGGTCTGAGGTGCTCGCGGATCGAGTCGATGTGCGCGGCGAGCTCCTCGGCCTGCCAGGGCTCCAAGGGCGTCAGTTCGGCGTCCTCGCGCAGGGATCGGGTCAGCATCGGCGGCCTCGGTCTTCGGTGTCCTGGTGATCGACTGGCTCGACACGGAGGCTACGCACTGGCACCGACACAAACGAAGGGCCGGTGGAGGGGATCCCGTGCGGTGACCTTCGCCAGCGCGACCGCGGGGCTCGACCCGGCGGCCAGCCCGCGGTGGAACTCGGTCATCGCGCTCGCGGCCGCCTGGTCGCCGACCCTGGTCACCGCCGCGATGACCGTGCCCACCCCGGCGCACAGCAGCGCGCCGGCGAAGCCGAGCGGCTCGTCTCCCGGCCGGGTGTGGCTCAGCGCCAGTTCGTTCGCCGCGAGCACGACGTGCGCGGGCGGGCGGCCGAGCCGGCAGACGTCGTGCGCGAACAACGGGCCGTCGGCCAGTTCGAGCCGGGAGAACAGCGCGTTCTCCGGTTCGTCCTCGCCGTGCACCGCGAGATGCACCAGCCCGGCGCCGTCGAGGCTTTCCAGGACCGTCGCCACGGTCGCCTCGGCGCCGTCCAGCGACAGCGCGCCCGGATAGCGCTTCTTCAACGGCTTCATCTCACTGGTCTTGCCGGACACCCGCGGGCCGCGGATCAGCACTTTCGGCCGGGAGCAGCGCTCGGGCTGGTTCGCCTTCGCGGCCAGCCACGCGGTCGCGGACGGTGCCACGACCACGGGCCTGCCGCGCAGCGACGGCAGGACGCCCCACGGGACCGAGTAGAGCGGGCCGCCGGGCACGATGACCAGCTCGCGGTCGCCGACCAGTTTCGTGAGCGGTCCGAGCAACTGCGTGTCGAGACAGCCCGCGCGGCGCTCGGCGGACCGGGACACCGCCGCGGTGAGCCGGGTGGGCAGATGATCCGGTGCCAGCGCGTTGATGTCGGCATAGAGCTCCCACGCCAGCGCGGTCGCGGTACCACGATCGCCGATCTTGAGCAGGCGGGCGTCGCCGTCGGCGAGCACCATCGCGAGCTGGGCCTCGCCCACCGCGACGAAGCTGATCAGTGCCCGCCCGGCCAGCGCCTCGGTCACCTGCGCGAACGTGGCCGGCTCGCCGGGACCGGTGGCGGGCTGCGGGATCAGGCGGGAGATTTCCCGCTGCAGCACGGCGTGCCGGGCGGCCAGCTTCCTCGACGGCGTGCCGCGCAGCTGGGCCAGCTGCAGTGTGCGGCTCAGATGCCGGTAGTCGGCGACCCGGTCCGCCAGCGCGGGATCGTCGACCGGGGGTTCGTACCGGTAGGTCCTGGCACCCGCGCGTTCGAGCCAGAAGTACAACCGCTGCGCGTCGACCGCGGACTCGTCCTCGAGCATCAGCCGGATCCCGAGCTGGACGAGTTCGCGGTCGTGCAGCGCGGCTCCGCTGGCGAGGTCCAGCCCCGCCGAGCGGTCGCGGGCACTGTCCAGTTCGGACAGTCCACGGTGGATGGTGGTGAGCGCGGCGCCGCGGCCGCCGCGGGCCAGTGCGAGCTCCGCCCGGCACAGCCAGCGCAGCGTCCGGTGGTCGATCGCGGTGAGGCGCCGCGGCCGGGGCGCCCGGTTCAGCTCGGTCTCGGCTTCGGCGATCCGGTTCCGGCGCAGCAGCACCCGGACGGCGAGCAGCCGGGCCGCCGCGGATTCGTCGGTCAGCCGCAGTTCCTCCAGCAGCACGGCGAGCCGTTTCGCGCGATCCACCAGCAGATCCGCCACGACGCCGGTGCCGAGCGCGAGGCTGACGTCGGCCCGCAGCCGGATGAGCGCGGCGATCGCGGCCCACAGGGGATCGTCGTGCGTGGCGAACCGGCGCTCCGCCGCGTGCGCGAACTCGTGCGCGGTTTCGGTGTCGCCGTCGAGCAGCGCCGCGACGGCGCGCAGGACCTCGGCTTCGGCGAGGTCACCGGAATCCGGGTCCGCGCACAGGGCGGCGATCACCTCGTCGAGCCGGATCGCCGCCTCCTTGGCCAGTCCGGCGGTCAGCAGTGCCTCGGCCTGGTCGAGCCAGATCCGGGTGGCGTACTTCGGCGCCACGTCGCGGAGATGGCCGCTCGCCTGCTCGAAATGGCGCAGGGCCTCCGGGACCGCGTCGACCTGGCGGGCGAGCAACCCGAGGTTGTGCTCCGCCACGGCGCGGACGAGCAGCGTGGCCGGGTCGTCGCACACCGGTTCGCGGGTCGCCCGCTCGGTGGTGGTGACGATGTTCAGCCGTTCCGAGGTCAGCCACGAGATGGCGTGCTCGTGATCGCGCAGGGCCGGCGTCGGCGTGCTGGCCGCCGGGAGCGGTGGCCGGTTCGTGCCGTGCTGCGGAGCGATGAGATCCAGCGCCTGGCAGGTCACGTGGACGTAGTAGTGGTGCAGGCGTTCCAGCGCCTCGCGCCGTTCCCGTCCGGTGTCCGTTTCGGCGGCGAGGCCGGCGGCGTACGCGCGGAGCAGGTCGTGCATGTGGAACCGGCCGCCCGCGGTTTCCCTGGCCAGATGGGTACGCAGCAGCATCGCCAGCACGTTCCGCGCCTCGGGCAGGCCGCTGCCGGTGAGCGCGGCGAGGCCGTGCACGTCGAGGCCCCGTGCGGTGGGCGCCAGGCTCAGCAGCCGGAACGCCCTGGCCTCCGGCGGGCTGAGATGGCGGTAGGACCAGGAGAACACCGCGGGCACCGCGGTCCGGGGATTCCCGCTGGCGCTGAACAGTTCGAGCCTGCGGCGTTCGTCGGCCAGCTCGTCGCACAGCTCCGCGAGTTTCGCCGTGGGACGGGAAATCGCGAGTTCGGCGGCGATCCGCAGGGCCAGCGGCAGCTGCGCGCACCGGCCGGCGAGTTCGGCGGCCGCGTGCGGTTCGGCGTCGACGCGCCGGGCGAGCTGGCTCCGCAGCAGCGCGACCGCTTCGTGCTCGGGCAGCAGATCGACGGTGATCCGGACCGCGCTGTGCGTGATGAGCAGGCCGGGTAGCGTGTCCCGGCTGGTGATCACCACGAAACAGGACGACGTCCCCGGCAGCAGCGGGGTCACCTGCTCGGCCGACCGCGCGTTGTCGAGCACGATCAGCAGGCGCCGGTCCGCGACGAGCGAGCGGAACAGGGTGGCCCTGCCGTCCAGCCCGCGCGGCATGTCGCGGTCATCGAGGCCCAGCGAGCGGAGGAACCCTTCGAGGGCTTCGGCCGGGGGAATCGGACGGCCGGAGTCGTAGCCGCGCAGGTCGGCGTACAGATGTCCATCCGGGAACCGGTCCCGTGCGCGGTGTGCCCAGTGGACCGCGAGCGCTGTTTTCCCCACGCCGGCCGTCCCGGAAACCGCGGAGATCACCACCGCGGTCGAGTCCGCGGACCGCGCGAGCAGCCGGTCGAGTTCGCCGAGCTGATCGTCCCGGCCGGTGAAGCCGGAGACGTCGGGGGGAAGTTCGTGCGGGACCGGCGTTTTCGCGCCGTGCCCGTTCACCTGGAGGTGGACTCCGCCGGTGATCGTGCCCGCCTGCACGCAGCCGCCGAGGACGTCCCCGAGTTCGTTGCGGACTCCCTCGCCGTGCGGGACGACGGGGCGCGGGCTGTCCTCCTCCGTCACGGACCCCTCCCACACCGTCGCTGTGTGCAAGAACCACCGTAGCCGCCGGTCGTTCGTGAGCGCAGTTCGGTCCTGGATCGTTTTTGTGCCAGAGTGCGGAGATGAACGCGATCGAGGTCTGCCTGTACGTCTTCGGCGGCGTCTGCCTGGCCACCTGGCTGTTGTCGATCACGACACGGGAGTACTCGTGGATCGACCGGATCTGGTCGATCGTGCCGGTGGTCTACGTGGCGATCTTCGCGGGCGCCGCCGGGTTCGCCGACGCCAGGCTGGACACGATGCTGGCGCTGACCGCGTTGTGGGGCGCGCGGCTGACGTTCAACTTCGCGCGGAAGGGCGGCTACGCGCCAGGGGGCGAGGACTACCGCTGGGTGATCCTGCGCGAACGCATGTCGCCGGGGCGGTTCCAGCTGTTCAACCTGTTCTTCATCACGATCTACCAGAACGCGCTGCTGCTGTTGATCACCCTTCCGGCGTACACCGCGCTGGGAAACCGGACGCCGTTCGGGGCCGCCGACGTGATCGCCGCCGTCCTCTTCCTCGCGTTCCTGGCGGGCGAGACGATCGCGGACCAGCAGCAGTGGACGTTCCACCGGTGGAAGCACGCCGAGATCGCGGCCGGGCGCGAGCCGGAACCGCGGTTCCGGCGGACCGGCCTGTTCCGCTACTCGCGGCATCCGAACTTCTTCTTCGAACAGGCCCAGTGGTGGACGGTGTTCGCCTTCGGTGCGATCGCCGCCGGGTCGGTGCTGCAGTGGACGGTGGCCGGGCCGGTGCTGCTCACGTTGTTGTTCGCCGGCTCGACACGCTTCACCGAGAGCATCAGCCTCGGCCGTTACCCGGAGTACGCCGACTACCAGCGCACCACCTCGGCGCTCGTCCCGTGGTGGCCGCGCACGGCGCGCTGAACGGAAAAGGCCAGGTCAGCGCGGCGCGGTGACCAAAATGAAACAATGCGTGTGAGATGGCTCGCACTGGGTAGTCCTTTTGGACCGGTCCGGTAACGGAGTGCTCCCGGTACGGAAGGAGAAGCCCAGTGTCAGGTACCGCACTGGCGGCCGTGGACTTCGGCCAGGGCGTGTCCAACGCCTGGAGTTCGGTCGTCACATTCGTCCCGAAACTGCTCATGTTCCTGGTGATCCTGCTCATCGGCTGGCTGGTCGCGAAGGCGATCGCGAAGCTCGTGAGCCTCGCGCTGGACAAGCTCGGCTTCGACCGGCTCGTCGAACGCGGCGGGATCAAACAGATGCTCGCGCGGAGCAAGTACGGCGCCGCCGACATCATCAGCAAACTGCTGTACTACGCGGTGCTGCTGATAACCCTGCAGATCGCGTTCGGTGTGTGGGGCCCGAACCCGGTGAGTTCGCTGCTCAACGACATCGTCGCGTGGCTGCCGCGGGCGGTCGTGGCGATCATCATCGTGGTGGTCGCGGCCGCGATCGCCAGGGTGGTGAAGGATCTCGTCGGCAACGCGCTGGGCAGCGTGTCCTACGGCCGGGTGCTCGCCACCGTCGCCTCGGTGTTCATCTGGGGCCTCGGCATCATCGCCGCGCTGAACCAGATCGGCGTCGCCGTCACCGTCACCATGCCGGTGCTGATCACCGTGCTCGCCACGGCCGGCGGGATCGCCGTGGTCGGCGTCGGCGGTGGCCTGATCCGGCCGATGCAGCAGCGCTGGGAGCGCTGGCTCGGCCGGGCCGAGGCGGAGATTCCCGCCGCGAAGGCACAGGCCGAGGCCTACCAGCGGGGCCGTGAGGACGCTCGTCGCGGGAGCGCCGTGCCGTCCGAGCAGACGGCCGTGCACGAACCGGCGGGCGCGACGGGCCAGCACGCGCGCAGCGAGCCTGTCACCGACCCGCACGGCATGCCCCGGCCTGGTCAGGAGCCACCGGGGCCGATGCCCCCGCCGCCGGGACTCGGCGGCTGACCGGTCCGGTCTGCGGGAGCACGACGGGTAGGGCGGCGCGGCCGCCCTACCCGTTTTCCGCGAGCGGCTCCGCGCGTGGCGTGTCGATCGTGGCGGCCAGCGCGCACACCCCGACCAGGCGGGTGGTCAGCCAGTCCGCGGCCGTCCACGCCGGCAGGTCGGCGGGCACCCGCAGCGTCCAGCCGCGGCCGGTGGCTTCGTCGAGCAGGCCGCGCGTGTACCCGGCGAGCAGCACGACGCCGGCGACCGCGGCCGAGGTCTCGACGCCCGAGGCGAGGATGTCCCGCACCGCGGCGGAGTGCTGGTCGAGGGCGGCGGCGAGCCCGGGAACGGCCGCCGCGGCGGCGAGCCCGGCGGCACCGAGCCGCTCGTTGAGCCTGGCGAGGGTCCGGCGGGCGGACGACTCCGCCCAGGACGTGGCGAGTTCTCTCACCGCACCAAGGTAACCGCGCCGGTACCGTGGCCGGCATGCGGATCCGGGAGTTCGCCGAGGCCGACTGGCCGCGGGTGTGGCCGATCGTCGAGGAGATCGTGCGGGCGGGGGAGACCTACACCTACGACCCGGCGATGACCGAGTCCCAGGCGCGCGGCACCTGGATCGAGGCGCCACCGGGGCAGACGGTCGTCGCGGTCGACGACGGCCGCGTCCTCGGCACCGCCAAGATGGGCGCCAACCGGCCGGGTCCGGGATCGCACGTCGCGACGGCGAGCTTCATGGTCGACGCGCAGGCCCGCGGCCGGGGCGTCGGCACCGCGCTGTGCTCGTTCGCGCTCGGCTGGGCCAGGGAGCGCGGGTTCGCGGGCATGCAGTTCAACGCCGTGGCCGAGTCCAATACGGCCGCTGTCGAGATCTACCGGCGGCTCGGCTTCGAGATCGTCGGCACGGTCCCCGGCGCGTTCGAGCACCCTGCGCTGGGACGCGTCGGCCTGCACGTCATGTACTGCGCCTTCTAGGCACACCGTCGAACCGGACCGGTCCGCGGATCCGTGTAGGGGATGTGAGCGACGAAGGCGAGTTGATCGCCGGGCGCTACCGGCTGGTGGCCAGGATCGGCCGCGGTGCCATGGGCGAGGTGTGGCAGGCCCGCGACGAACGGCTGGATCGCGTGGTCGCGGTGAAGCGCCTGGCGCCCTGTGCCGAGTCCGGCGCCGCGGCGGCGGACCGGGCGATGCGGGAGGCGCGGGTCGCGGCCCGGCTGCGGCATCCGCACGCGATCACCGTGCACGACGTCGTCGACCACGACGGGCTGCCGCAGCTCGTCATGGAATACCTGCCGTCGGAGAGCCTCGCCGCCATCCTCCACAGTGGACGGACGCTGCCGGAGCGGTCCGTCGCGGCGATCGGGGCGCAGGTCGCGTCCGCGCTCGAAGCGGCGCACGCGGAAGGGATCGTGCACCGCGACATCACCCCGGGCAACATCCTGATCGCCCCGGACGGCACCGCGAAGCTCGCCGACTTCGGGATTTCCCGCGCGGCGGGGGAAAGCACGGTGACCGGGGCCGGGTACATCGCGGGCACCCCGGCCTACCTCGCGCCGGAGGTGGTGTGCGGGGAGGAGGCCGGGTTCCCGTCGGACGTGTTCTCGCTCGGCGCGACGCTGTACCGGGCGCTGGAGGGAAAACCACCGTTCGGCACCGGCAAGAACGCCATGGACCTGCTGCGGCGCGCCGCCCGCGAAGAGGTCGGCCGCCCCGCGCACCCCGGACCGCTGTCCGACGTGCTTTTGGCTCTGCTCCGGCGAAATCCGGCCGACCGCCCGGTGATCTCGCGAGCCCGCGAACTGCTCGGCGCCGTCGCCGGAGGCAACCCCGTCCCCGGGCCGCCGCCGCGGGAGGACACGAGAGTGCTGCCGGTACGGCGGCGATGGCACCGTGCCGCGGTGCTGGTGGCGTGCGCGATGGCTCTGCTCGCCTCGGGGGTGCTGATCGGCGGCAGGCTCGGGCACGGCACCCCCGGGGCCCGTGCCGCGACGCCGATCCCGCCGCGGCCTTCCGCGTCCGCCCAGGCCGGGTGCGACGCGCGGTACGAGGTGACGGATTCCTGGCCGGGCGGCTACCAGGCGCTGGTGACCGTGCGCGGCGAGGACGGCGCGAACCTGACGGGCTGGGCGGTGAGCTGGGCGCTGCCCGCCGGGCACCGCATCGGCACCCTGTGGAACGGCACGCTCGCGCAGCGGGGCACCGAGGTCCGGGTGACCAGCGCGCGGTGGAACGCCGTGGTGCGGCCGGCCGGGACGACGTCGTTCGGCCTGATCGGACTGACCCGCGGTGATCGCGCCGCCCCGCCGGTGCTGACGTGCCGAGCGTTGTGACGCAAGGGAAAGTGGTCAGCCGGGCAAGGTGATCGGGGTGCGGCGGCTCTCCGGCGGCCCGGCCGCCGGAGAGCGCCCGGTCAGTAGTCGTCGCGTCCGGTGAACTGCTGCTCCAGCAGCTCGGCGGACCCGGCGACCAGCTCCAGCGGATCGAGGAACTCGTTGATGTCCAGGTTGATCAGCGGCAGCGAGTGCCGCAGCACGATGTGGTCGCCCATCACGGCGGCGCCGCCGACGACGATGGTGTTGCCGATCTCGGCGAGCACGGCGTGCAGGTCGACCTCGTCCGCGCGGGCGAACGGTGTCGCGATCTGCACCCAGTCCTCCTTCTGGTCGAAGATCTCGTGCGCGATGACCACGACCTGGGCGCGCTGCTCGGTGTCGGGGTCGCCGTCGCCGAAGACGAGCCGGATCCGGATCTCGTCAGGCTCGTCCCGGACGACCCGGTACGACTGCCTGATGAAGGTGACCAGATCACGCCACTCCGCCATGGAGTTCCTCCGTTCTCGTGCGTGAGCGTTCAGCCTAGCGAGAACGTCCGGGGACCAGTCCCGCATTCGCCCGGATGGCTACCGGTCCGGGCGACGGGCCCGCGCGAGGTGACATCCGGGGTCTCGACGTCCCCTACGCGCCACTAGGGTGAGGCGATGGGGTCGATCAGAAAAGTCCAAGTCACCTTCGATTGCGCGGAACCCGAGCGCGTCGCCCGTTTCTGGTGCGAGGTGCTGGGCTACGTGGTGCCGCCGCCTCCGGAGGGGTTCGCCACTTGGAACGATTACGAGCGCTCGCTGCCGCCCGAGCGGCAAGGCGCGGGCTTCGTCTGCATGGATCCCGAGGGGGTCGGCCCCCGGCTGTACTTCCAGCGTGTTCCCGAGGGCAAGGTCGTCAAGAACCGGGTGCATCTCGACGTGCGGGTCGGCACCGGGCTCGTGGGTGAGGAGCGCGTCGCCGCCCTCGAAGCCGAGTGCACGCGGCTGGTCGCGCTCGGCGCGGTCCGCCTGCACCTGCTGCGTGCCGACGAGTACAACGAATCGTGCCTCGTGATGCAGGACGTCGAGGGCAACGAGTTCTGTCTCGACTGAGCCGTCACCGCTGCCGGGCGGGGGTCCGCAGCCTGCTGCGGGCGAACTGCCGGACAGCTCGGCTGAACGGATGTTCCGGCCGGTCGGCGGCCAGCGGGCGGCGGCGGTTGATCGACGCCGGGACGTCGAAGGTGAACGGGAGCCTGGCCGCGATCGGATGCCGCACGAGGGCGTCCTGTTCGGCCGGGCTCGGGAGCGTGCGCGTGTCACACCGGTTGAGCACGACCGCGCGGCTCGCCCGCGGATAGCCGAGCAGGTCCAGTACGCCGAGGACGCGCCGGAGGCCGGTCAGCGCCGTCCGTTCCGGGCCGGCCAGCACGACGTGTGCCTGCGCGCAGTCCAAAGCGGACAGAACCGGCGAGGACAGCTGGGCGGGGGTGTCGACGACGACGTGGTCGTAGACCGCGGCGAGTGCGGCGAGCAGTTCCGTGGTCCGGTGCGGGGGAATCGGCTCCTCCTCGCCGGGCCGCGCCGGGGCGAGGACGCAGTCGACGCCGGCGCGGAACGGCGTGACCAGCCGCGCGAGCTCCGCGGGCAGCCCGGCGGTCTGCTGCCGGGGCCTGCCTGCCGGAAGGCCGAGCGCGGTGGTGAGATCGCCGGTGAGGACGTCGAGATCCACCAGGCACACCCGGGGTGACAGTTCGCTGAGGACGACGGCGAGGTTCGCCGCGAAGGTCGTCTTCCCGTGCCCGCTCGTGGCGGCGGTGACGGTGACGATCCGGCCGTGTGCCCGGTGCCGCCCCGGCGTCTCGGCGGAGACGCGCCGCAGCAGGGCGCACACCCCGGACAGCGCCGCGTCGTCGCCGGGCGCGACGATCGCGCGGATCCCGGCTTGCCCGGCGAGGCGGCGCAGGTCCGCGTCCGCCGTGCGCACGAGGACGACCCGCACCGCGGGGTTCGCGGTGCGCAGCCGGAACGAGAACCGCAGGACGTCGTCGAGGGCGGGGCCCGCCCCGACGACCACGATCGTCTCGCCGGGATCGCCGGCCAGCACGCGCCGCACGGCGCCGAGATCGGGCACGGTGCGGACCTCGCCGTCGAGCACGGACGCCAGGCGCAACGCGGTCGTCATGTCCGCCTCGCAGAGGATCGTCATCGGTCCCGGCTCCTTTCGACGGCTTTTCTTGCCCCGCACGGCTCGCTCGTACGGCTCGCGAAGAAGTGTGCGGCGGCGGACGCCGTCCCGGCTTCGGGCGAGTGACCCGGGAAAGGCCGTGCCGCCCGGCCCTTGCCGGGACTCCGCGCGGGTGCTAGGCGCGCGACGCGACCGGGTCTATCGGCCCTATCGGGGTTCCGGGGCGGCGAGCATCGTGAACCGCACACCACGCTCGCGAAGGAACGACATGACGGATCCATCGGGCTTCGAGGTGCTCGGCCGCGAGCAGTGCGTCGCCCTGCTGGCCACGGCGCCGATCGGCCGCGTCGTGTTCACCCACCGCGCGCTGCCCGCGGTACAGCCGGTGCGCTTCGCGGTGCGGGACGGCGCCGCCGTCTTCGCCGTGCCGTCCGGAAGTGCCGTGTTCGCCGCGATGCTGGACACCGTCGTCGCGTTCTCCGCCGACGACGTCGACGTGGCCGGGGGCTGGTTCGTCACCGCGCTCGGCAGGGCGCACGAGGTCCGCGATCCCGCGGTGACCACCGAACTGGCCGCCCTGCCGCTGACAGCCTGGATCCCCGCGCCGGGCGACCGGTATGTCCGGGTTCCGCTCGAGGCGGTTTCGGGCCGCCGGATTTCGGCGGTCCGTCCGGTAACGAACCACTGTCCGTAGTCGACTGGAACAACAGAAGGCTGGTCGGCGGCCCGCTGTGGTGCGATCCTCGACGGGTGCCCGGACGCCGTCCGGGATGGGTGACACCAGCGGGACCCGTGGGAGCCGTGAACGAAACCGGTGTGCCGAAGCTGCTCGACGCGGTGGTCGCCATCGCGCAGGATCTCAGCCTGCCCGATCTCCTCCGCAAGATCGTGCGCGTCGGCGGCGAACTGGTGGGCGCGCCCTACGGCGTGCTCGGCGTGCTGGGCCCCGACGGCACGTTCGACGAACTGGTCGAGCACTACCGCGAAGGCCCCGCCCCGCTGCCGGAGCGGGAGGGCGAGCCGCCGCGGCGGCTGAGCGAACTCCACGCCGCGGCGCCGGAGCACCCGCTCGCGCGGTCGTTCCTCGAGGCGGAGATCCGGGTCCGCGACCGTCTCTTCGGCTACCTCGGGTTCGCCGGGAAGGACGAGTTCACCGCCTACGACGAGGAGGTGCTCGCCGGGCTCGGCGCGGCGGCGGGCGTCGCGATCGAGAACGCGACGCTGTTCGACGAGGTCCAGCGGCGGGAGCGGTGGCTGGAGGCCTCGTACCACGTCACCGGCGCGTTGCTGGCCGAGCAGGACCTCACCTCGACGCTGCGGCTGATCGCCGAACGCGCCAGGGTCGTCGCGGGCGGTTCGGCGGGGGCGGTGGCCCGGCCGCTCGGCCCGGACCGGGCGGAGCTGGTCTTCGAGGTGGTCGAACCGCGGGGCGAGGACGCCGACCGCCTCGCCGGGCTGCGGGTGCCCGCCGAGGGCACCGCGACGGGCCTCGCGTTCACCAGCGGGCATTCCGTGGTGGTGCGGGACTACGGCGAATACGTCGAAGCGCAGCAACGCGGCAAGGTCGCTTCGCTGCCCGCGATGGTCCGTCACCTCGACTCCACCATCGCCGTCCCGCTCATCGTCGGCGACGAGACCCTCGGCGTGCTGCTGGTCGCGAAGTTCCGGGACAAGACGCCGTTCACCGACTTCGACGTCCAGCTGGCGGAGACCTTCGCCGCGCACGCCGCGCTCGCCGTCGAATTCTCCCGGGCGCAGGAGGACCGGCAGCGGCTCGCGGTGTTCCAGGAACGGGACCGGATCGCACGCGATCTGCACGATCTGGTGATCCAGCGGCTGTTCGCCACCGGGCTCGGCCTGGAGGGGCTGAGCAGGATGAGCACCGAACCCGCGGTCGCCGAGCGGGTGACCGGGTTCGTGCAGGACCTCGACCGGACGATCCGGGAGATCCGCAACAGCATCTTCTCGTTGCAGGAGCCCGAGGAGGTCCAGGGCAGCCTGCGGTCCGAGCTGCTGCGGGTGGCGCTCGACAGCGGGAACGCGCTCGGCTTCGAGCCGAGGATCGGGTTCGACGGGCCGCTGGACACCGCGGTCGGCGGCGCGGTCCGCGGCGACCTCGTGGCGGCGCTGCGGGAGTCACTGTCCAATGTGGCCAGACACGCCGGTGCGAGCGAGGTCGCGGTGGACATCGCGGTCGACCGGTCCGGGCACGAGCTGCGGCTCACCGTCGCCGACGACGGGGCGGGCATCGCCGACGACCCCGCGCGGCACAGCGGGCTGGCCAATCTCGCCGAGCGTGCCGCCCGCTGGGGCGGGTCGTTCTCCGCGCGGCGGCTCGACGGCGGCGGCACCGGCGTCGAATGGACGGCGCTGCTCAAACCATCCACTGTGGACTCCGCAGGGGACACCGAGGACACCGGGAACCGGGGAGAGGAGCGGGGGGAATGACCATCTCGGTGTTCCTGCTCGACGATCACGAACTCGTCCGCACCGGGCTGAAGACGGTGCTGGAGGCCGAGGACGACATCCGCGTCACCGGCGAGGCGGGGTCGGCGGCCGAGGCGCTCGTGCGTGTCCCGGCGGTGCGCCCGGACGTCGCGATCCTCGACGTCCGGCTGCCCGACGGCGAGGGCGTCAGCGTGTGCCGGGAGATCCGTGCCGCGCTGGACCCGCCGCCGGCCTGCCTGATGCTGACGTCCTATTCGGACGACGACGCCCTGTTCGGCGCGATCATGGCCGGGGCGGCCGGATACATGCTCAAGCAGGTGTCGGGCAACTCGCTGGTCGCCGCGGTGCGCACGGTGGCGGCGGGCGGGTCGCTGCTGGACGCCACGCTCACCGCGTCGGTGCTGAGCAGGCTGCGCGGGGAGACCGAGACCCGGGATCCGGGGTACGAGCAGCTCAGCCCGCAGGAGCGGCGGGTGCTGGATCTCATCGCGGACGGGCTCACCAACCGCCAGATCGCCGCCGAGCTGTATCTGGCGGAGAAGACGGTGAAGAACTACGTCTCCTCGCTGCTGCACAAGCTCGGCTTCGAACGCCGCACGGCGGCCGCGGTCTACGCGGCCAACCGCAGGCAGCGGCCGTCCCGCTGAGCTCAGGCCCCGCGACGGCGCCTGGGCGGCCCGCCGCGCAGCACGCGCCGCAGATCGGTGAGCGCGCGGTGCTGCATGACCCGCACCGCGCCGGCGCTGCTGATCCCGAGTGCCGCCGCGGTCTCCTCGGCGCTGAAGCCGAGCACGATCCGGAGGATCAGCACCTCGCGGGGGCGGGCGGCGAGTCCGTCGAGCAGTGCCGAGATCCGGACGAGCCCGTCGGCCTGTTCGACGTCTTCCAGCGTCGGGTCGCTCGGCCCGTTCCGCGTGCCGGGATCGGGGTCGGCCGTGGGCGCGGACGGGTCGCGGGCCTTGCTCCGCCGCGCGTCGGCGACCTTGTGCGCGGCGATGCCGAAGACGTACGGCAGGAACCGGCTGGTGTCGTGCCGGTAACGCGGCAGCCCGGCGAACACCGCGAGCAGGACCTCCTGCGCGCAGTCCTCGGCACCGGCGTAGCCGTTGTGCCTGCCGCCCAGATGCCCGAGGCAGTACCGCAGGACGACGGGCCGGAGTTCGGCGAGCAACAGGTCGATCGCCACGCGGTCACCGTCGACCGCGGCGCGGACCAGCCGCTCGTCGGGCTCGTAGGGCCGGGAGACACCGGCCGCGCGCGGAATCGGCTGGGGGAGTGTGGTCGTCACGCGCCCGCACCTCCCGCGCCGGCGCGCTCCCGCCGCAGCGGGACCGGACCGTCCATGGAGAACACCGTTGCCATCCCGGCCACCCCTCTCGTCGCGGATCGCGTGATAGCCCGTTCGACGGTACGGAGTGCGTCCATCCCGCGCGTCGGTCAACAAGCCCGCCGGGCCCGGGTCTTTGGACCCTGGTGCGGCGGCGGTCCCGGCGCTCCGGCCGTAATTCGCGAACTGCGGGAAACTTTCGTTGGTCCCGTCCCCGGGTGCCGGTAACCTCCCCAGCAAGGAAAAGGCGGATGTCGCGATGCGAGGTGGCCGTGCTGGATGTCATCGGTTTGCGGGAGGTGGACGTCGCGGTCTACGCCGCGTTCGCCGGGCGGAAGTCGATGACGCTTGCCCAGCTGCGCGCCGAAACCGGGCTGAGCACGCAGCGGCTGACCCCGGTATTGCGCGGCCTCACGGAAAAGGGGCTGATAGTACGGTTTCCCGGTGCGCCCGCGGCGTACGCGGCGGTCAACCCCGGTGTCGCGCTGGACGCGATCTTCCGCCGCAAGGAACAGGAACTCGAACACGCGCGCATGGTGGCCTCGGAGCTCCAGGAACGGCATCGGGCGGCACCGGGGAAAAACGCCGTCGACCTGATCGAGGTCGTCCAGGGAAACGAGGTCATCGCCGAACGGGTCGAACAGCTTTTGCGCTCGGCGCACAGCGAGGTCGTATTCGTCGACAAACCGCCGTATACGCGGCTGCCGACGGTCCTGCACCCGGCGGAACAGGAGCTGTTGAACCGCGGAATACGCTTTCGCGGTGTCTACGACAAAGGCGCGCTGGAATTGCACGACCTCGTCGCGGATCTCGAAGCGGGACTCGCACTGGGGGAGCAGGCGCGCGTGGTGTCGCACGCTCCGCTCAAGCTGATCGTGGTCGACGATAGGGTCGGGCTCGTCCCGTTGCGGTCCGGTTCCCCGCAGGTCGGCACCGCGCTCGTCGTCCACCCGTGCAGCCTGCTCGACGCGCTGTCGGCGCTCTTCGGTTTTCTCTGGGACAACGCGATCCCCCTGCGGCTGCCCGGCGGCGGCGAGCAGGGCGGCCAGGCGCCGGCGTTCGAGGACACCCGGCTGCTCGCCCTGCTCACCACCGGGATGCCGGACCGCAGCATCGCCAAACAGCTCGGCCTGAGCTACCGGACGTTCCAGCGGCGGCTGCAGAACCTGATGACCACCCTCGGCGCGGCCACCCGGTTCCAGGCCGGGCTCCAGGCGGCCGCGCGG